>JAQCND010000449.1 GCA_028274765.1 Bradymonadaceae bacterium | reverse complement strand
ACAAGAGTGCCGTCCCCATCGGGGATTTGATCGATAATGTCGAACAATCCTTCGAAGATCAGCGCAAGGCCGCGGGTCAAGAGCGAGCCCCCGTCTGGTATGGATTCGCCCAAGATGGCTATCCGATGGGCGGGCAACCCGAGTTCGATCGCGTCTGCGATCCCGGATTCGGCAACAAGGTCTATCAGTTCGGCGGCGACGAGGGGCCCCTACCGACCACCATCGAGGGGGTCGTGACCCTGCATCCCCGGCATTACGAGAAGGTTTCGACCTGCGGTGAGGATCATCGCTATTACGGATCGTATGTCCTTCAGGACAAATCGGGTTCGATCACGGTGCTGAAAGACTCGCTGGTGGCCGACTTCACCTACGGCGATCGCGTCCGTATCGAGGTGCGAGGCATCGTCAAGCAATTCGGGTCCATGGCCGTCCTCACCCACGAGACCAAGATGATCGAACGACGGACCCAGGCGACCAATCCCGACGATGCTTTCGTGCCCTTCAAGAAACTCGAAGAGACCTCGTTCGCCCAGGTCATGTTGCCGGACCTTCCCCAGCGCTGTCCTCAAGGCGGCAACCTCTTTGGGTTCGGCAACAATTATCTCGACATTCCCGACAATCTCGGCAACACCTACCGCATCGAGGGCCGCGTCTGTCAGGAACCTACCAATCAAAACTTCAACGAGTTCACCGTCCGTTCCGGTGAGTGCCCCACTGGAGACAATGACTCCAGTGGCCGTCGTCCAGAGGGGGTCGAGTGGACCGTCTCGATGGGGCTCGACCTCGGCCGCCTCGGGCTCGATCTCCAGCAGGGGGACCGCATCCAGGTGACGGGCCCCGTCTTTGGACGCCTCGGCTTCAGTCCGTCGTGTGGATGGCGATTCAGCATGCAGGCGACGACGATCGGCCAGATCGACGTCTTAAAGTAATCGTATTCATTTCAATTCGCCCCATCGTATTTGCAGGTCAATGGATGTCATGGAGCGTTTAAGCCTACCGGTATGCTGGCTACCTCTCTCTCTCATCGTCGTCGCCCTGTCGGCTCACCCACTCGCCGCTCAAGAATATGGCCCCGACGACACGGCGTCGGTCCAGCTCCCCGACAAGGATGAAGACGAGGAGCGCAAGCTGGATCTGAGCGTGGGGCTAATCAGTGAATTTCACACGATGAACAATCTCGACCTCCGTCGTCTCGACGAGTCGAGCGACCAGGCCATCATCGAGTCCGACGACCGCAACACCTTCGGCTACAGCGGGGTGTCGGTGGGACTCGACTACGAACTCCTCGAACGCACCGAATTCAATTTTGGTGGGATTCACTCGGCGCTCTGGGGCAACGATCAGTTGGGGCGGGCCAGCTCGTTTCAGAACTTTCTGTGGATCTATCAGCTCTCGGTCGAATGGGACATTATCGAGGAGCGCGAGAACCTCGAACTCGAGACTGAGATCGGACGTCAGGAATTCAAGATCGGCGGCGTCGACAAGGACTTTTTCTTTCATGACACCATCGATGGCGTCACGGTCGAGCTCGACCTGGGAGACTTCGGCGCTTTCAAAATGCTACCCTTCGACTTCTACTCGGCCAACTCCCGGCCCGCCAACGTCGAATTCGCCAACTATCTCGGCGGCGACGGCACCGTGCAACGCTTCCGGGGCGACACCAACACCTTTCGGTTCGGCGGCGTCTACGAAAATACCGAGTGGATCGAGGGACTCGAACTCCGGGCCTTCGGATTCTACGCCGACATCGGGGCGAGCACGCGCAACGGCGAGGGCTCCGAGGCGGCGACCGGGGCCGATCGGACGTTTGCCGGCTCGCTCGGCAACTTCTCGGACCGCGACTTCAGTTGGATGGTCGGGACGCGCAACGGATACACCCACGAATTCGAGCGCGGTCACATCGGCGTCTTCGGAGAGTTTGCTCAGTCCGGCGGCATCGACCGCAAATTCGTCCAGGCGGGGCTGGTCGACGTCACCAACCAGGGAACTGCCTACGGCGTCGGAGTCGACGGAGGCGTCGAGATCGGGCGCGTCGATCTCGGGGCCAACCTGCGATTCTTTCACGCCGACGGCGGCGGTTACAGCAACGAATTCGACGGCATGCAGTTCACCCACGGATTCGTCTCCTTCAAGGGCGAACAGGTCGGCGGTCTGAATCTCGACCGCTACGCCGGCATGCACCCGTCGTCGTACGTCAGCAGCGATGGCATCGACGACACGCCCAACAACACGGCGCGCAAGTCCGGCACCCAGTTCCTGCACGGCGGGGTGTCGTTCGCCTTCGCCGAGCGTATCAACGCCTCGCTCGAAGCATGGTACCTGCTCGATACCTCCCAGTCGAATCTCAACCAGGACCGCATCCCGGAGTTGAGCGAGGATCTACCCTTCGGCTACAACGAGGGCGATCTCCGCTCGCAGCGCCGCTTCGGGCTGCCGCTCGGCGTCGAGCTCGACGGCGAGTTGAGCGTCCAAGTCAACGACTTCCTGGCCCTCTACGGCAAGGGCGGCATCTTCCTGCCCTCGGACTTCTACTCGGTCGAGATCTCTCGGACGGCCGGGAGCGCGCTCGGAAGTCCGAATCCCCAGAACTTCTGGACGGCCATGATTGGGTCGGCACTCCGCTTCTGAGATACACCGACCATGGGCCCCGTACTTCTTGACGCCCCCTCCACCATGATACGACGACGATACGTCATACTGCTCGGGTGGGTGACCCTCGGGATGCTGGCGCTGACGGTCGGCTGCAACAATGGCGATCCCGGTCGCATAGAAAAAACTCCGTTCTACCGTCAGCCTCCGGACGACGGGAATCTCGACGAGCGTTCGCCCAACACCTCGAGCGGCGAGCGGGGAAGTATCCAGATCACCGAGATCAACTACGCCGGGAGCGTCGCCAACGATGGGACGCACTACGCCGACGACATCTTCATCGAGCTCCAGAACAAAGAGGAGCGCAAGGTCAACATGACCGGATGGCGTCTGGTCGTCCGCGGCGATGCTTCCGAGACCTACCGCATCCCGGAGGTCGCCCCGCTGGAGACCAATGACTACCTCGTCATCGCCACGAAGCGCGACGGAGCCTTCGCCGACGTGGCCGATGCCTTCATCGAGGATCTCGATCTGGGCAAGACGCATTTCGAGATCACCATCCTCGACCAAGACAAGCGCCTCATCGGCTCGGCCGGATCCGAGCACAAGCGCATCTTTGCCGGTGGCTATGATACGGTCACGGTGCGCTCGATGGAGCGCGTCCAGCTTCTGTTCAGCAACTCCGGGTCGCTGTCGCGGAGTTGGCACGCCTACTCGTCCGATACGGGATTCGAGACGATCGCCGAAGGCTACCGCGAGAACACACTGGCTAGCCCCGGCGAGGCCAACAGCACCGACTACTCCGGAAGTACGTCGACCGGGAGTTTCGAATGAGTGACTCGTGGCCCACGCACGACGCATCGTCGGGATCGCCCCGAAGTTCGTCGCCTCGCATGTCGCCCCTTCAGACGCAAGACACCTCCATGTGGCACGCTTCTCTCTCGAAAGGGCTCGGTTCGGCGGCGCGGTCTGTCGCGGCGGCACTGGCACTGGTTGCCGGACTCGCGGCCGGCTGCAACAACGAGCCCGTCG
>JAQCND010000448.1 GCA_028274765.1 Bradymonadaceae bacterium | reverse complement strand
TCGGACGTCAGGTCAAGCGTCGTATCATGCTCGGCACCTATGTCCTGTCGGCCGGCTACTACGAGGAGTACTACGACAAGGCTCAGCGCGTGCGGACGCTGATCGGACGGGACTTCGACCGCGCCTTCGACGAGGTCGACGCCATCGTCGGTCCGACCACGCCGACGCCGGCCTTCGAGCTCGGCGACAAGATCGACGATCCCGTCCAGATGTATCTGCAAGACATCTACACAACGGCCTGCAATCTGGCCGGACTGCCGGGGCTGAGCGTCCCCTGCGGCGAGACCGACGACGGCCTTCCGGTGGGACTTCAGATCATGGCGCCGGCCTTCAAAGAGGAGCAACTCTTTCGAGTCGGTGGAACGACGGAGGAACGATGCTAGAGCAACTCGGGGCGACCTACGAAGCGGTCATTGGACTCGAAGTGCACTGCCAGCTCTCGACTGACGCCAAGCTCTTCAGCCGAGCGTCCGCCCAGTTCGGGGCGCCGGCCAACACGCAGGTGGCGCCGGTCGACATGGGATTGCCCGGGACGCTTCCGGTCCTCAACCGCCGGGCCGTCGAGTTCGCCATGCGGGCGGGACTGGCGCTGAACGCCGACATCCGGCATCGGAGCCGGTTTGCGCGCAAAAATTATTTCTATCCCGATCTGCCCAAAGGGTACCAGATCACACAGTACGCCGTCCCCCTCTGCGAGACCGGTCACCTGGAGGTCGCTCCCGAATCCGGCGACTCGCGGCGAGTTGGGATCGATCACATCCACCTCGAGGAGGACGCCGGCAAATCCCAGCATCTGGAGGGGCGCTCCGATAGCCTCGTCGATCTGAACCGATGCGGCGTCCCGTTGATCGAGATCGTCAGCGATCCAGATCTGCGGACGCCGGCCGAGGCGCGGGCTTACATGAAGAAGTTACGCGACATCGTCGTCTATCTGGGCGTCAGCGACGGGAACCTCTCTGAGGGGTCGATGCGATGCGATGCCAACGTCTCGGTGCGTCCCACGGGGGACGAGGAGTTCGGGACGCGCACCGAATTGAAGAACATCAACTCCTTCAAATTCGTCCGCGACGGGCTCGCCCGTGAGATCGAGCGACAGATCGCGACGCTCGAAGACGGCGGCGAGGTCGAACAACAGACGCGCCTCTACGACCCGGACGCCGACGAGACACGGGCGATGCGGACCAAAGAGGAGTCCCACGACTATCGCTACTTTCCGGATCCGGATCTCCCGCCGCTGGTGATCGACGACGAGTGGATCGAGTCGGTGCGGCAGTCGCTCCCCGAGTTGAGACACGAGAAGCGCGCCCGCTACCGCGAGACGCTGGCGCTCGGCGACGACGAGGCGGGCGTGCTGACAGCGCGTCGGCCGCGAGCCCAGTTTTTCGAGTCGGTGCTCGACCACTACGAGGGCTCCCCCGACCACGTCGCCAACTGGATCATCAACGAGCTCCTCCGCGTGCTGAACGACTTCGACGAGGCGATTGAAGTCGAGACACTTACGGCCCCGGCGTTCGCCGAAATGATCGAGATGGTCGACGAGGAACGCATCAGCCAAAACGCCGGCAAAGACGTCCTCGCCGAGATGGTCGAGACCGGCGATGCCCCCGAGACGATCGTCGAGCGCGAAGGTCTCGAACAGGTGTCCGACGAGTCGGAAATCGAGGGTATCATCGAGGATATTCTCGACGATCATCCCGAGCAGGTCGAGGAGTATCGAGGGGGCAAAGATCAGGTGCTCGGGTGGTTTATCGGCCAGGTCATGCAGGCCACTCAGGGGAAAGCCAATCCGAAAGTCGCGAGAGAGCTACTGACCGACAAACTCGAGGCATAGAGAGGTGACATGCGCTCGTCTGTCCTCCCACTGCACTGGATCGGCGGCATCGACGACGGCTACCTCGAGATGCTCGACCAGCGCAAGCTGCCGGATCGTGAAGTCTGGCTCGTGATGTCGACCGCCGAGGACGTGGCCAAAGGCATCGAAAACATGGTCGTCCGGGGCGCTCCGGCCATCGGAATCGCCGCCGCCTACGGAGTCGCCATAGCCACTCGCAACGCTGTCGAAGGAGGAGCCACCTCGATCCTCGAGACCGTAACCCCGAAGCTCGAACGGTTCACCGAGACTCGTCCGACGGCCGTCAACCTCACCTGGGCGCTCGACCGCATGCAGGAGGCTCTCGAGAACCACGGGAGCGAATCGCCGTCCAAAATGGTCGAGTGCGCTTTCGAAGAGGCCGAGGCGATCTTCGAGGAGGATCGCGAGCACAATCTCGCGATGGCTCGCGAAGGGGCCGATCTTTTCGACAACGATTCGAAGGTGCTTACGCACTGCAATACCGGCGGATTGGCGACCGGCGGCTTTGGCACGGCCCTCGGCGTCATTCGCGCCATCGACGACCAGGGAGACCTGGAGCACGTCTGGATCGATGAAACCCGGCCCTATCTTCAGGGCTCTCGGCTGACCGCCTGGGAATGCATCCAGGACAATCTCCCGGCGACCCTGATCACTGACAACATGGCTGCGCATTTCATGAGTCGGGGAGAAGTCGATGCGGTAGTCGTGGGCGCTGATCGAGTTGCGGCCAATGGCGACGTCGCCAACAAGATTGGAACCTACAATCTCGCCGTCCTCGCTCGAGCTCACGACATTCCTTTCTACGTCGCCGCCCCCGTCTCGACGATCGATCTCGATACCCTCTCTGGTGACGACATTCCCATCGAGGAGCGGAGTGAAGAGGAGGTGACTCATGTCGGGGATACGTCCATTGCACCGGACGAGGTCTCGGCCGCTCATCCCGCTTTCGACGTCACGCCCGCCGAGTACGTCACGGCCATTGTCACCGAACGCGGCGTCGTCGAGCCGCCCTACAAAGAGGGGTTGGCGTGGATCGCCGAGGAGTATCAATGAGTGGTGTCTTGGATCACTCGAGCCTGTCGATAAGCCTCTAGATACGTCTTGCGCGTCGGTGATGGACGCCGACTCGAGGGGAACCGCACGTGCCTCGAGATGAAAATACATGCCCTTCTCGGTGGACGCATGTCGCGGTACGACCACATTGAGCGCTCGTGCACCCGTCACTTGCCGCCGCGGAATCCCCCTCCCCCACCGTAGCCTCCCCCGCCTCGCCCCCTCGATCCATACCAGATGATATAGCCGCTGCCCTGTCGCGAGGTGGCGCGCTGCCGTTGATCGGGGGGCTTGGCATTGTCGACGCCCCAACCGGCCATGGACGCCCAGAGTGTGCTCGCCGGCAGAAAGATGGCGAGTCCACCCAACAAGAGTAGAAGCACGGCGTTGCGTTTGATCGTTTCCATGATTCAGGCGTGGTCTCGAGTCGAGTCGTCTTGGATCGTGATCTCGTGGGGAGAAATCTCGCGGCCGAGCGAGATTTCGATTCCGCTGGGCCATTTCTCGACGGAGAGCATCTCCTCGCCAGACGTATAGTCGGCATAGCCAGACGTATAGTCGGCATACTTCATCTGACGCCCCTCTTTGCGTCCCTGTGTATCGCCTGCGGTCTCGACCTCGGCCTCCCCCGACTCGACCTTCGAATAGCGAGTGCCGCGATATTCGAGGACCTCGGGGGGCGGGGTATCTGGAAGTTCCAAGTCGTGTATCTCTCGCCAGAGGGTGGTCGTGTCCTCGGTCACGTTGACGGTCAGCCATAACGTCTCGCCGTCGCCGTGGAGCGCATATTCGTCCCAGTACCATCCATTCTGGTCGTACTGGAGGTACGCCCCTACGTCATACGTCTCTCCCTTCCAGACCACCGTATCGAACACCTCGAGATCGGCGAGAGTCGATCGATGCTCGTCGATAGCCGTTTCTCCCCGTCGATAGGTGAAGAAGGCGAACATCAGGAAGGCGATGGCTCCGAGCACGAAGTATCGGGCGAGCATGATCCCCTTGTAGATGGTAATCTGGATCTGCTCGTCCATCGGCTCCGTATACCCGCCGCGCTTCTCGGCGTCTTGCGCATAGGCGAGGAGCTTGTATGTCCCGGCCGGCAACGTGAAGAGCGCGTAGGTGTCGCGATCGCCCTCCGACCAGCTTTCACCGCTCTGATAGCCGGAGTAATATTGAATATTGAAGGTCTTGTCGGCCACGACGCGGTCCTCTTCGTCGAGGATCGCCGTCTTGAGCCAGAGCCAGGAGTTGTCGAGATTGGGACTTGAGACGTCGACCTGCACAACCTGGCGCTGGTCCAACGTAAAGGTCCCGTAGTGATCGTCGAGCTCCTCTTTGGAGAGATCTTCGTCTCTAAAGGTCCGTTCGTAGATTTGCTCACCGGGGATGCACGACCCGACGGATAGGACCCCAAGGAGGAGACTCATGAAGAGACAAAAAAAGAGAACGATCCTGTAGGGATCGGCCTGTCTGGATATCGACATGAGTTGGGAGCCATTCAGAGAATACGTATGAATTCGAGCCGTCCTGCCCCTTCGCACTCGGCTGACGAACCGATCGAGTTCGAATGCGAACGACTACATTCGAATCATAGGCCCCAGCGTGTCGATTTTGAAGTGTCTCGAATCGAACGAAGACGCGCCGATGATACGGAGGCGTCTCGCTCCCCCTCACGGTGATCGTGATGTACCCTCATGCGATATCCCGCAAAAATCGATGGCGGCTCGAGCGATCGCGTCGGGGGCTTCGAGCTGAATGAAGTGGCCCCCTCCGAAGAGCGTGATGAGATCGTGAGGAGCTTCGAAGGCCGGTTCGAGATCTTCAAACATCTCCACGCCCACGGCGGGATCGCGCTCTCCCGTGATCATCAGGGTGGGGCATTCGATCGACTGCCATGCCAGAGAGAGGCTTCGACGATACGACGGCCAATCTCGAATGGAAGAGGGGAAGATATGGCGATAGTACGACAGTGCCGCCCGGGTCGTCCCCGGCTCACGGAAGGTCTCGCGGACGTGATGCATGTGGTCGTCGAAGCCGTCGATGGTGCGGAGTAGATCGGTCCACAGGGATTCGAGCGTCTCGAAGTCGCGCCGCTCGAGCCACTGTTCGGGCACGAAGGGAAGCTGAAAGAACAAAATGTACCAGCTCCGCTTGAATTGGAGGGGATGGCGGATGAGGTTGCGGGCGAAAATGCGGGGAGGGGGGACACTCATCGCCACGAGATGCGAGAGGCGATGGGGGGCCAGATTGGCGGCGACATACCCCGCCAGTGCCCCCCAATCGTGTCCCATCAACATGGCCCGATCCCAGCCGAGGGCGTCGAGCAGCCCGATGGCATCAGCCCCGAGTGCATCGAGGCGATAATTGCCGTCGGATGGGCGTTCGGTCGGACCATAGCCCCGCATCCAGGGCGCGACGGTCTCGACGCCCGCGTCGGCGAGTCGCCTCATGAGGCCGCGCATCGAGCGGGGGTCATCGGGGAATCCGTGCAACAGAAGCGCCCGGCGGTCGCCCGTCCCGTGGCTCAGCGCCTCGAACGTCAGCCCGTTGGCATCCAGCGTGATCCGATCCATGAGGGGGGCGTCTTCTCCCCGTTTCGAGGCATGACGGAGGACTCGGAGGAGTTCGCGAGATCGGTCAGGCGGACTTCTTCTCGTAGGTAATCATCGGCTCCTCGTCCTCCTCGACGACTTCCCGGGTGATGCTGCACTCGCGGGCGTTCTTGAGGCTGGGAAGTTCGTACATGATGTCCAGCATGATCTCCTCGAGGATCGAACGCAGGCCTCGGGCGCCGGTCTTGCGTTCGATGGCCTTCTGGACGATGGCGCGCATCGCCTCTTCCTCGAAGTTGAGCTGGATGTTCTCGAGCTCGAAGAGTTTCTTGTACTGCTTGACGAGGCTGTTTTTGGGCCGCCAAAGGATCTCGACGAGCTCGTCTTCGGTCAATTGCTCGAAGGAGACGATGACCGGGAAACGTCCGACGAATTCGGGGATGAGCCCGTAGTCGATGAGATCTTCGGGACGAGCGTGCTTGAGAAAGGAGCTCGGCTCCTCGTCTTGGGTCTCGATGTCCGCTCCGAAGCCCATCCGCGACTCGCCCATGCGCTTGGCGACGACGTCGCTGAGGCCGTCGAAGGAGCCACAGCAGATGAAAAGAATATTGGAGGTATCGATCTTGATGAACTCCTGCTGAGGCCGGTTGCGCGACCCCTCGGGCGTGATCGTGACCTCGTTCGATTCGACCATCTGCAGGAGGGCTTGCTGGACGCCCTCGCCACCGACATCACGGGTCGACGACGGCGAGCCTCCCTGTCCGCCGGTCGCCTTGTCGATTTCGTCGATGCAGATGATGCCACGGCTCGCCTGTTCGGCATCGCGGTCGGCCGCCAGCCAGAGGTTTTTGATGACGTTCTCGACGTCTTCGCCGACGTACCCTGCCTCGGTGAGGCTGGTGGCATCGGCGATGGTAAAGGGGACGTCGAGCTTCCGGGCCAGCGACTGGGCCATCAGGGTCTTGCCACTCCCGGTGGGACCGAGCATCAGAATGTTGCCCTTGTTGAGTTCGACATCTTTTTCATTTTCGTCGAACTCGACGTCGAGCTCGTCGGTCAGCTCTTCGGCCTTGATGCGCTTGTAGTGATTGTAGACGGCCACCGAAATCGTGCGCTTGGCCGCTTCCTGACCGATGACGTACTCGTCGAGGAAGGACTTGATCTGCTTGGGGCGCATCTCCTCGAGCCCCTTCTTCCCCTCGGATTTTTCGGATTCCTGATCCTCGACGATGATCTCGCGACACAGTGATACGCACTCGTCGCAGATGTGGACCTTGGGGCCTGCGATGAGCTTTTTGACATCGCGAGCCTCCTTGCCACAGAAGGAACATCGGACCTTGCTGTCGGGATCGGTCGGTTTCATAGGCAGGCGTATCTCGAAGTCTCGAAATGACAGTGAGGCGCTCGTTCATTCATCTCAACGTCTCGGAACGGCTCATTAGTCCCGAGGCGGGTATCTGAAGCTATGTGTCACACATCCGCCGCCTCCGTTGCAAGTTGGACGAAGCGGCGAGCGCGGCAGAGGACCGTGATCGTCTCAGCGATCGACGGTATCACCCCAGAGAGAGTCGGGCGATGTTACGCCTGGAAGTCGTCCATCAAGCCGGGACGCGTCTTGCGTCGTTCTTCGCTGCGCTCGCGCTCCTCCTTGCAATCGATGCAGTAGAGGGTCACCGGTCGAGCCTGGAGCCGCTTCTCGGGAATGGGCTCGTCGCACTCGAGGCAGTAGCCGTAGTCGTCGCTCTCGAGCCGCTCGAGCGCACGATTGACCTTGGTCAACAGTTTGCGTTCACGGTCTTTGAGGCGGAGCATCGTCGAACGGCCCTGTTCTTCGGTCGATTCGTCGACCGAATCTCCGCCCCCCCCTCCGCGCTCTCGACCTTCTCGAATGTCGTCGAGCGCCCGCTTGCTGTTGTTGGTGAGTTCGGCCCGTCGACGCTCGAGATCTTCGCGCAAGTCGTCGAGCGTCTCGTCGTTCAGATGGTCCGTCATGATTCCCGAAGTGGCATATGGCACAATTCGGATGTCAGGGCCCCCGATTCTTCCCGTTCCGCCTCGAGTATAAGCATCACCGCCCGAACCTCAATCGCGACCGGGGAACCATCCTCTCGAATCCGAGCGACGCCTCGATCGTTCCATCTCCGTCGGGCTCTGTCAAAATCGCGCCGCGATTCTGCATCCGAGAGTGGACCAACTCGACGACGGCTCAATTCGACACGACCACGTCGACCCAGACCAGACGATGGTCCGAAACGTCGACGAGCTCGGCATGGTCTTCGTCGGGGGCGGGCCAGAAGACGCTGGAGTCGCGCACCTCGAGTCCCCGAGACGGCAGGGCGTAATCAACCCGCAAGTTGCCCGTGCCATCGTCGGCAAAATCGGCGGTATCGAGGGCCGGATCGCCGGAGTGCATCGTATTGGCTTCGCCGTCGCGCTGGGCGGCTGCCGGTCCGCCCTCGCTGGTGGGCGCCGGGTCCGTCATACGGGGATGCTCGATCAGGTCCGAGACGGCGCGGCGCGACCGCTGGCCCCCATCGTTGGGATCGGCGTTGAGATCGCCCAGCAGCACGAAGGGTTCACCCTCGGCGAGGCCTCCCGAGGTACCGCTGTCGTCGACGATGTAATCCGAGCGTTCTGGCGAGAGATAGTCCCGCCAGAATCGAATCTCGTCGTGATTGCGGCGCTTGTTGCGGTTCTCGGGGCCGCCGAAGGCCGGTGGCGTCGGGTGGCTCGCCAGCACGTGGATCGACGTGTCCCCGATCTGCACGGGCACGTCGAGGTGGGTCTTCGACGAGAGGCGCATGTCGGCGAGCTCGTCGTCGTCATACCACGCCTCGGGGATGGCGCTGTCGGGCATGTCGTGCCACGAAAAGGTGCGGAACGATCGCATCGCCTCCCGGTCGAACGGATGCTTGGAGAGGAGGACCATACCGTACTGGCCGGGATACTCCCCGTATCCGAAGGCATCGCCGGCGTATGCCTCGCTCCCGGGCGTCGAGACGACCTCGCCGTCGTTGTCGAGGTCGTAGCCGCTGTGGACGCCCGTGTTGACTCTGGGCACCAACACATGGGGGTAGTCGATGGGGTCGGCCCCGCCCTGAGAGTTGGAGAGGAAGTTCGATTGAAACCGCTCGACGGCCCGTCTCTCCGGGACGCGATCGAATTCGTTGATCAGGAGGACGTCCGGGCGAACGCGCTGGATGATTTCGGCCACTCGCCGCGGGGCTTCGGCTTCGGAATCACCGAGCGTCTCGAGCAACTCCCCCTGCTCGTCGCCGTGGAGCGAGGCGTTGAACGTGGCGACGCGGAGTGTCGTACTCGAATCGCTCGTCTCGGATGCATCCGAACGTGCGCCACTATTTGCGTCGCTCGGCGTCGACGATTCCGTTTCGGCTGTTTCGCCCTTTCCCGACGCTCCGGAGGACGACGAGGCACATCCCGCCCCCCAAATGAGCCCCGTGAGCCCCAGGAGGAGACCCCAGCTCGTTAGAGATCGGCGAATTCGGGGCGAGCGGTCATACCACATTACTGATAGGTGTCGTAAATCACGATGATCGGCTCTCCGGGCTGGCTCTGCTGCTGATTCTGGAGCTCGGGGACAGCCGACCCGGAGAAGAAGAGCGATTGCGTATTCGGATAGTAGCGATATCCGTCTTGCGTGCTTCGCGAGATGGACGTGCCAGGTTTACGAACATCCATCGTCAGCGGGATGGGCGTCTCGTTCAGTTGATAGTACCCATGTTCGGCGGCCGCTCGAATGAGCCTTTGTCGAAGGAATGGTTGGATGGAATTGGAGCAGAGCGTGATGGAGGCTCCCCCTGTGGCGCGAGCCATATGGCGGTAGGCCTGGGTGTCTTCGTTCCCGCAACTTTGCCCGTCGGTGCCGAGCGACAAAACGGTCGTCTTCCCCTGGAAGAATTTGACGTAGTCGCTGACCAGCGGCGGACCGCTGCTTCGAATCGTACCAGCATCCTCGTCCGTTGCGAACATCGTGACGATGTGAGCGTCGTTGCGAGTCGCCTCGAAGGACTGAGGTTGCTGGGAGGCCGAGCCCATCATGTATCGGAGTCCATCTCGAGCTGCTTGGAGTCCTTTCTCCTCAGGGCTGGCTCCGCGACTACATTTCCATCTCCCCGCCGTCGAGCTTCCCGAATTCGAACAATTGATGACACGATTTTGGAGCTCGCTATCGAATGTCGACCCCTTCCGATGCCAACCGACATTGCGATCCAGACGCCCTTTGTTGCGCGGATCCATGTTGGTGACGCCGAGTCGAAAGTCGATGGGCAGCGACTGGAGATCCGAGAGCAGACCCCTCGCGGTGTTGGCGAGCTTCTGATTGTCGTCTCGCATCGTGTCCGTCTGATCGAGCACCCAGTAGAGCTCCATGGCTGTGCGGGATTTGAAGGGAC
>JAQCND010000447.1 GCA_028274765.1 Bradymonadaceae bacterium | reverse complement strand
CGGCCGAGAGATCGAACGGAAAAGCCTGCAACGATGCGGGCGAGCCCAGCACCATCAACACCACGACTGACAACCACGTTCCGTTCCTGCGCATGGAATCGTCGCTCCTTGATCGAGACGAGTGAGAGGCGCCCCCTGATGTTCCGATGGCAGCGGCTTGTCATCCGACACGAAACCACGGCCGATATAGCGAAGACGCGACCGGAAACCAAGTCGCGTGCCGAGATATGGCCGGGACGGAAGCAGTCTCGAGGGTCAGGACAGTCGCTCAGACGAGGAGACGTGGACATCGAGGACACGTTGTCACACGTTCGAAGAGGCTCGAGCAATTCGTCCGTTGCGCCTTTTGAGAGGACGACATGATGTACGCGGGATTCGATATCGGCGGCACGACGATGCGGGCTCGGCTCTACGACGAGACCTGGACGGACGTGGGCGATGTGACTCGAGAGACTCGTGATCATCAGACTCCCGAGGTGATCGCCGAGGCGATCGTCGACACGATCGAGACGATGCTCCCCGACGACGCGAGTTCGGCCGACCTCGAGGCGATCGGAGTGGGATTGGCCGCTCAACTCGACGTCGAGACCGGAACGGTCCAGAATGCCCCCAATCTCGGATGGCGAGAGGTCCCCTTCGTAGAGCTCATTCGAGCGGCTGGAGGCGATGCATTCGATGCGGTATCGATGACACTCGTCAACGACCTGAATGCGCTACTCTGGGGAGAATACACTCGAGGCGCCGTCCGCGATGCCGATGACGTCCTCGCCGTCTACGTGGGTACGGGAGTGGGCGGAGCCCTGCTGAACGACGGGGCGCTCGTTCTGGGCACGTCGGGATACGCCGGCGAAATCGGGCACAGCAAAGTCGAGATGGGTGGACGGCTCTGCGGATGTGGGGAGCGCGGGTGCGTCGAAGCCTATGCCGGTGGAGTCCATCTGGAACGACGGGTGGCGCACATTGCCCGCGACGAGACGCTCGCCCCTCTATGGTCGGACGCGGCGCACGAGGAGGTCGATCTGGCCGAGGCCGACGCCCTCGCCGACGAGCACGACGCACTCGACGACATCTGGGAAGAGGCAACCGACATGCTCGGACTGGTCGTCGCCAACGCCTGCACTCTCCTCAACCCCGGTGCACTTCTCCTGGGCGGTGGCATTGTCGAACACCTCGAGAGCTATCGACGCCGCCTTCTCTCGAAGATATCACCCGCCGTGCTCGGAGTGGCCCGCAACGATCTCGAGATCCGAGCGCCCGATCTCGGCGATCGCGCCGGAGTGCTGGGGGCCGCTCGACTCGCTCTACAACGTCGCGAGACGAACTGATCGGGTTGGAACGCTCGTCTTCCAACCCGTGTCGCCTCCGAAGAGGCCTTCAAATGGCTGGATGGGGTACTCCCTCCACCGTGCTCGAGAGTGTAAAGCCCTCTCGACGTACGCTGAAGGTATCTGCCGTACATGTATCGGAGTTGAGTCGACGCCTCCATCGTCATGCCTCTGTTGCGTCCATCGTCGAGATACGCGTCTCCATGTGGAACCCTCCGGCGCGCCCGAGCGCGCCACCCGCCGCAAACCGGCCAATCGTTCGAGAGGGGCGCGCCAGTCCAGCTACAATGGCGAACTGGCCGCACGGCGAGCTCCTTCCAAATACCCTGACAGCTCGCCGCTCCCCCCCTCGTTTATGATCGTCGGCCGTGACAACCGGTTTGTTGCGTCGAAGCCACGAAACGAGGGCGTGAGCCCTCCGCGACAGTCTCTCGGCCCGTGTTACATTCGGTGACAGAACTGTTCGGTCAGTCGCCCCTCAAACACCGGGTGGGCAGACACTCACGGCCGAGCTCCGACATACTCGACGTATTCGCCCTCGGGCGTCCCCCCCTCCCCCTCACCGATAGGCATGCCGCGTTCGACGACCTCGCCATTCACCCGATAGTGCGAGAATGGAAGAGGGAGGCTCTGGGCCACGGGAAAATCGAGCCGGTCCTGAAGATGAACGTGAACGTGGGGTTCCAGCGCGCGACCCGAATTGCCACACGTCCCGAGCTGATCGCCGCGCTCGACGGTCTCCCCCGGATCGACCTCGACCGAATTCTGAGCCAGATGGGCAACGAAGAGATAGACTCCGTCGTCGACGTGCAGGACGACGTGGTTGCCGAGCACGGATCCCGAGTCGAACTCACCGGGCGGCTTGTCCTCGAGCTCGCCCTCGAGCTGGACGACCTCTCCGCCGACCGGAGCTAGTACGGGTCGTTGGTAGCAGTAGTACGATTCGAGCGAATCTCCCTCGCCTTCGTAACGCTTCCCCTCCTCGAGGGGCGTAAAGTCGTATCCCCACCGATAGGGGGCCGTCGTGGCGTGGTAGTTGCGCTCGACGTCCGGCCCACCGGCGAGTGTATACCACTGCCCCTCGAAGGGAAGTCGGTACGCACGATCCGGGGTCCACTCGGACGTCGAGAGCGGAACAGCAAACATCGGGACGTTCCCCAGTATGCCCACCGCGAGCAGGGCGACAAACCCTACCCCGCGTCGCCACCGAAAGACGGGGGGGCGAAATACTGTACGCATGACGCCCCAGAGGGCAACGGGTAGTGTCAGAGCCCCGCAGATCGGAAGCCCGAAGACATGAACGTAGAGACTCGTATCCCCGAGTCCCATCCCGACGATGCCCCAGAGGATGGCGAGGAGCCCCGCCAATCCGAGAGCCGACCGGACCCACCATTCCCATCGGGACGGGTCGCCTCCGCGCTGGCCGCGAGCGGATGCTCCCTCGCTCGAGGGTGTCTCGTGATCGGATGTCGTCTCATCGCGCTCTGTCATGATGGGTCGTCAGTATGGCAGAAGAACGTCAAAGAACCGAGAGCGATCGGATCGCCATCGGTCGTATCGACCGTGTCACATCGTCTGTCAATGACTTCGAGGGGCGCCTGTCGATGCTCTTGCAATCCACGAGGTTCTCTCGCCCCGTCGCCGGATCGAACGGGCCGGACCCCTCGACTATTCTTGTGGCCCATGGGTGATCTGTCCTATCTTGAGACTCGATAAGTATTCAATCCTCCCCAGACGAGTCCCCGGAGTCGTTACATGCACTCGCTCGCCCTCCGACGGGGCTCGACTCGATCGTTTCGCTCTGTTGCCATGCCCATCTGTCCGTACTGTCGCAAGGAAGGAACCGAACTCGGGTCGGAGTGTCGCTGTGTAGAAGGATATTACATCGCCGACTCGGCCCTCGACGAGGCGCAACGCGATCGATACATTGGGCGGAAGGTCGACGACAAGTACGTCGTCATCTCTCAGATCAGCAAGGGGGGGATGGGGGCTGTCTACCTCGCCATCCAGCACCCTGTCGAGCGCAAAGTGGCCCTCAAAGTCTTGCGGGCCGATCTCGAAGACAACGACGAGATACGCGAGCGATTCGAGCGCGAGGCCCAGGCGGTCGCCTCGATTCACCATCCCAACATCATCACGCTCCACGATTACGGAGTCGACACCTCGGATTTCCCGTACATGGTGATGGAGTACGCCCCCGGGACGGGCCTGCACGACTGGATCTATCAGCAGCAACCCTCTCTGGATCGCATCCTCCACGTCGTGCGTCAGATGTTGTCGGCGCTCGCCGATGCTCACGACGCCGGGGTCGTCCATCGCGATCTGAAACCGGAAAACGTCATCGTGCGCGGCACCGGCACGGATCGCGACTTTATCAAGCTGCTCGACTTCGGCATCGCCCGTCTGATCAACGAACAGACCAACGCGGGTCTGACCAAAGAGGGAGAGGTCTTCGGCACGCCGAACTACATGTCTCCCGAACAGGCCGAGGGCCAAACGGGGATCGATACGCCCGCCGACGTCTATGCCGTCGGCATCATCATCTACGAGATGCTCTGTGCGGAGTGTCCCTTCGACGCTCCCAAGCCGATGACGATCCTCTTCAAACAGACTGAAGAGCCTCTCCCGGCGATCGAGCCTCGCCTCGGTCTCGACGTCCCAGCCGGCCTCAAACACGTTGTTCGCAAGGCTACCTCCAAGTCGCCCTCGGAGCGCTTCGCGGACGCCGGCACCATGTTGGAGGCCCTCGAGGAGGTCATCGACAAGGGAAGTCCGACCCTCGATGAACCAGCCACTACCCGAGCCCCCCTCGGGCGGGCCTCGGACGCGCCCACCAACGAGGATTGGCCCGATGCCGACAAACGTCCCGTCGCACCGACGAATCGGAAAGCCCCCCCTGCTCCCGAGCCAAATGCCATGTCCGAAGAGGGCGGGGAGCTGTCGGCACGCAACAAGACGGAGCGCATGCGCGACCCGATGGCGGGATTTTCGGAGCCACCGGGCTCGATCGAGGGGGCTGCGGAGCACGCTCCCCCGGAGACGGAGCGAACCGAGGCGCGTGAGCCGTCGGGCGAGGAACCGGAGCGCACTGCCCCCACCAACACGCGCCAGGTCCGGTCGCCCGAAGAAGGGCCGAACGATTCGGCTCCAGAGCCTTCCGGGTCGCGTCCTTCCTCGTCGACCGCCGAGGCCCAGACACCCGACTCCGATTCCGAACCTACCGGCCCATCGCCCGACCTCTCGCCTGAGAGCGACACGGCCTTTCGTTCGACACGGACTCGAGAGTCCGTCGATGACGGCTCCGGATCCCCAGTCGACTTGTTCACCTCTCGCATGGCGGGGTTGACCGCTTTGACCCTCGTTGCCCTCGCGGGAGGCACCTCCGCCTGGTTGACGTACACGTCAAATCAACCCGACGGCTCCGGCACGGAGGCGTCTTCGACGTCACCCACCCCGGCCTCGACGTCATCGGGAGGGCCCGAAGAGAAGAGCGATCATTCGGACCCATCCGAGGGAACCTCGGCGTCACGAGCCGAGTCTCCCCCCGAGCCGTCGAACCCGTCGAGTGCATCGGACGAGTCGACGACGTCTGGCCCGTCGGAATCCTCGTCGTCTTCGAACTCCAATCAGCGGGACGAGGCCTCTCCCTCTGAGTCTTCAGCGGCGGATGAGAGCGATGAGAACGGCTCCGAAGAACGCGCATCCAAGCAAGCGTCCGCCGAGTCTCGCGAGGCTTCGGCTGGAGGGGCCGATCGGAACAAACGGGAGCGCGAGACGTCGCCCACGGAGCCTTCGTCCACCTCGAATGAGCCGACACCCGCCTCCGATGATTCGACATCGAGAGAGGACACCCCCTCAGCAGAGGCTAGAGGTCGGGACGAGGCATCCGCCGGATCGCGTTCGGACGAATCCGAAGCCCCCCCCGACGAGTCGTCTGGGACGCCAGAATCTCCCTCCGAGTCCTCCTCATCGGAGGACGAATCGTCCGACGAGGGACCTGAGCCGTTTGGCGACCCAAACCAAGTCGACGACGAATCGAACTCCGGATCACCGAAAAAATTTGCGCCCCCCGACGAGGTCGAATGAATGCATTGGGTCGGGAGGTCGGAATGGATCAATCCGACGAGGGGAGTTCGGAGCGGTGGGGGAGGCCCGGCGTAGCGC
The DNA here is from genome assembly GCA_028274765.1 of Bradymonadaceae bacterium. Taxonomy (GTDB): domain Bacteria; phylum Myxococcota_A; class Bradymonadia; order Bradymonadales; family Bradymonadaceae; genus CAJXPB01. The sequence continues at coordinate 988 of JAQCND010000447.1, read as the reverse complement.
CCAGCTCCGTGCAAACGATCGCCCCCACTCGACATCCCAGTTGCAGCGCGGATTGCCACCGTTCGAGCGGCCAGTCAAAGGCACGTTCGGGCGTCTCGAGGGTCGAATCCTCGCGCAGATGGCGGACGATTTTGGCGAGAAATCCACTCAAAAAGCCATCTCCGGCGCCCGTCGTGTCGACGACCTCGACCTCCGGCGCTTCGGCTTCGCATCGACCCTCGTTTAGGTAGAGCCGAGCTCCCTGCGCGCCCTCCGTGAAAGCGAAGGCCCGGACGCCTCGGGGCTCGAAGTACTCGTGCCACGCCTCCCGAGGCGACGTCTCCGGCAGCAGAAACTCCAGCTCCTCTTCGTTGAGCTTCAGGATGTCGGTGTAGGCGAGGACGTCCTCGATGGAGTCTCGGGCGTCGTCGGGGTGGTCCCAGATGTGGACGCGAATGTTGGGATCGAACGAGACCAGCGAGCCGCTGGAACGAGCCCACTCCATGGCCTGCATCGCCGCCCGACGGAGGTCGGGCTCGATCATGACGTTGCTCCCGATCTGAAAGAGGGCACTCTCGGCCACCAGATCGGCGTCGACGTCCTCCTCGTCCAGGCACGTGTCGGCCGTCCGATCGCGATAGAACTGGAAGCTCCGTTCGCCGTCGGCGTCGAGCGTCACGAAGGTGAGGCCCGTCTGAGCCTCGTCGGTCCGGCTCACGCCTCGAACATCGACGCCCTCGGATCGCAGCGTCTCGACGATGAATTCGCCAAATTCGTCTTCGGCGACCTTGCCGAGCAATCCGGGCTGGCAGCCGAGGCGGGCGAGTCCGACGGCCAGATTCGTCGGAGCCCCGCCCACCGTCTTGCGAAACGCATTCACGTCGCGGAGTGACACCCCTCGCTCGTCGGGCAGAAAGTCGACGAGGGATTCGCCAAACGAGAGCACGTCGATCTCGGCGTGTGGAGACTCAGACGTCATGGTTGAATCGCTGTCGGTCGATGTCGGAAT
>JAQCND010000247.1 GCA_028274765.1 Bradymonadaceae bacterium | reverse complement strand
GGCGTATCAGATCGTCGTCGAGCGGCGGCTCCATCGTCTGGACCACCGACGTCACCAGTTCGACCCCCTGAGTAATGTGTCCGATCATTTTGCCGTCGGTCGAGTAATCGACCGATCGCTCGTAGGAGAGCTCCTCGATCTTGCCGATGTCGTGGAGCACACATCCCGCGACGATCAGGTCCTGATCGGCGGCATCGGGATAGTACCGGGCGTAATGCTGGGAGAGTCGCACCCCGAGGCGCGCCATCGACAGGCAATGCTCGAGCAGACCGCCAAAGTACTCGTGATGGTTGGCCTTGGCGGCCGGCGCCCGCTTGAAGGCATCGACGAAGGCGTCGCGCTTGAAGAGCTCCCCCAGAAAGCGACGCACGGCATCGCTCCGGACGTGTCGATCGATGAGCTGGACGAGCTGCTGGAACATCTCTTCGGCCGCCCATCTCGAGTGCGGAAGAAAGTCTTGGATATCGAGTTGGGCCTCCGGGACCGACTGCAGATCGGAGATGTTGAGCTGAAACTCGTCCTGATAGCTGTCGATCTTGGCCTGTACCCGAACAAACTCGTCGACCTCGAACCGCTCGGCGAAGAGCTCGGCTTCTGTCCAACCTCGTCCCTCGATCGTCCCGGTGCGATCGCCGAGTGTCACGCAGAGGAAGGGATTGTCGTTGGAGGTCGTCCGTATCTCTTTGCTGCGATCGAGGAAGATACTCTGCACGTCGTCTCCCTCCTCGAGCGCGGTGATATCAGAGACGAATAGCTTGTCGGCACCGGCATCTGGCATGGTCGTCGCGGGGCAGAGGCTATCGAGCAGGCTCTGTGCACGCACATGGTATCATATCAACGTCGACGTTCGCCAGTATCGTTGCCTTCATATCGATAAAAGTTCCCCGAGAGATGAAATCTCTCGAGGGGGCGGAGCCATGCGACGGTCGTCTCAGCCGAGTAATCGACGCAACATCGGGGCAATCGCATGTGAACATGTCCTCGCTCGTCATCGCCTCGCGCCTCCCCACAGGGAATCGCTCGGCGACGGGCCAGCCAGCTGCTCACTTCGGAGACGCACAGAGGCGCTCCAGTGATCTTTAGAACCAGAGAGTTTTTTGGGAGCGCCGGCTCTCAGCCGGCTTGCCTCGAAGGGCAATCCGGGGGGACGGGCGAGTTCCCTCGCTCGGAACGTTCAACGAGTGTCTTGGAACGCCGGCTCCCAGCCGGCTTGTCTCGAAGGGCAATCCGGGGGACGGGCGAGTTCCCTCGCTCGGAACGTTCAACGAGTGCCTTGGAGCGCCGGCTTCCAGCCGGCTTGCCTCGAAGGGCAATCCGGGGGGGCGAGCGAGTTCTCTCCATCGACCGGGCCATAGAATGGGCAGGGCCTGCCTGCGGCACCGGTTTTTTATGGAGGATGGCGGCCAGGCATGGCCAAGAGAGTTGACTTCCTCCCGATCGTTGAACCTTTCAAAGAGGGGAGATCAGCTTCTACGGACGCCAACTGCAAGAAACAGCTCGAGCCGCAGATCGTGATGTCCCCTCCGTGAGCGGAGGCTCAGCGTCTGAACAGAAATCAGGTCTGGTGGTGGAAACGGACGATATTGTCGAAAAGTTGTTTTACTTTTCGGGTGCTTGGCCGAGTGGACGGGCTCGCCTGCGGACCGGGTTGCTCAGCTAGCCAAGCCGGCTGGGAGCCGGCGGTCCGGAGACGTCTTGAACATGCTGAGACATCGAACTCGCCCGCCAACCAGATCGCCTGGCTAGCCAAGCCGGCTGGGAGCCGGCGGTCCGGAGACGTCTTGAACATGCTGAGACATCGAACTCGCCTGCGGACTGGGTTGCTTAGCTAGCCAAGCCGGCTGGGAGCCGGCGGTCCGACTATCAACTATTACCTGTCAAAGGTCGATAGTTCCCTGAAGCTCCCGCTGGCCCCGAACGGACGCAGGGAAGCTTGGTCTCAATGAAAGTGCCTCATAACATCGTATTGTGAGCCGTCCTCGAGAGCACCGTCACGTAGTGACAAAGGCTGACGTTCAAGCGCATGGGTTGACATACTCGAGGTGGTCGATTGGGTCCATGCGTGACGAAGCGCTCAGTATTTTGCATTACCTCTGGCGGTGCTGGCTCGTCTGTCGAAGCTCTTTTCCCACGTGTACTCACTCGAGCATGTTAATGGCCTCGTCTCGAGCTCCCGGAAGAAGCCGCATTGAGCTCCGGTTGCGATCATCGGTGACATCCGAGCTCCGAGAGAGCGGCCACACGCCGATACGAACACGCGTCCTCCTTCTCATCACATCCTATCTTTGGGGGGCACGTCGCGATCGTCCGCCAGCCGAATGATATCTACGGGGCGATCCCGGGGACTAGTTCGGTTCGAGGAAAACGAACGAGCCCTTTCCACTGCCTATCTCCCCGCCCGGCGATGGTCATTCAAACGCCGTTTCATCCGATTGAGCCGAGCATGTGAAGGGAATCGCTCTTGCTCCCGCCCCGTTCGGGGCTCGGATAGAGGGGCATCCATCCCTTCGAGCTCCGAGCTCATACCCGAGGCTCGGTGCTACCGCTGCCTTCGGAGGCTCTCCAGGCGCCCATCGATGCAGGTCGATGAAACGGCGTTCAGACACGAGGAGTATCGGGGGTCACCCCTCGGCCCGCTCGCCGAGCTCCTCCCATCGCTCGTAGAGCGTCTCAATCTCGCCCTCGATATCCCGGAGTTCGTCGTTGAGCTGGCGGACTTCCCGGTGCGAATCGTCGTCGTACAGATCCGGATCCTGGAGCTTGGCCTCCAGCTCTTCCTTGCGCGCCTCGGCCTCGAGGATGCGCGATTCGATCGACTCGAACTCCTGCTGTTCCTGGTAGGAGAGGGGATCGGACTCGTCGTCGGTTCCGTCGCCGTGATCAGCGGTCGATTCGTCGTCTCCTCCATGTCTGCTCGACTGCGAGGTCGTCCCTTCGTAGGCCTCTCGTTTGGCCTCACGACGGGCCTCGACTTGCTCGCGATAGTCGTCATAGTTGCCCCGGTAGCGGTTGAGTTCGCCGTCCTCGAAAGCGACGATGACGTTGCAGACCCGATTGAGGAAGTAGCGGTCGTGGCTGACGACGATCGAACATCCCTCGAACTGCCGGAGCGCCTCCTCGAGCGCCTGCATCGAGGAGAGATCGAGGTCGTTGGTCGGCTCGTCCAAAAAGAGGAGGTTGGCGTTCTGACTGACGACTTTCGCGAGCTGGAGACGCCTCAACTGGCCGCCCGAGAGCGTCGAGACTTTCTCCTTTTGATGGTCGTAGTCGAAGAGAAACTGCCGCAGAAAGTCGCGCTTGTGATGGCGCGTATCCCCGACCCAGACATAGTCGGAGTTCGAAAAGGCGTCGTAGATGGTCTCGTCGGGGGCGAACTGCATCGGCTGCTGGCTCATGTGGGCGATGTCGGTCTTGTCACCTTTCTCAATCCGCCCGCTGTCGGGACGCTCCTCGCCGAGCATGATGCGGAGCAGGGTGGTCTTGCCGCAGCCGTTGGAGCCGAGCAATCCGATCTTGTCGCCGTGGGCCAGATGGAGGTGGACGTCCTCGAGGACCTGATTGCCGCCGTAGGACTTGTGGATGCCGCGGGCGGCGAGGATCTCGACGCCGAAGTCCCGCTCGGCGTGGAGCTCCATGTCGGCCCGCTCGCGCTCGTAGTCGATCGACTCGACCTCGTCGGCGAGCTCCTCGAGTTTTTCGGCGCGGTCCTTGGTGTCACGATCTTGCGACTTCATCCCCCGGTCGAGGTAGTCGAGCTCGTCCTCGATGAGCTTCTGTTTGCGCTCGAGCGTCCGCTGGCGGATCGCCATCCGGTCGAACTTCCGCTGCATGAAGGTCTGGTAGTTGGGTGGATGGACGAAGACCCCGTCGTGTTCGTCGAGCTCAAGGATGCGGTCGGCGACATTCTCCAGAAAATACCGGTCGTGGGTAATCACGAAAACAGCGCCGGGAAACTCGACGAGCCAGTGTTCGAGCCACTCCACCGTGTCGGGGTCGAGGTGATTGGTCGGCTCGTCGAGCAGCAGCAGATCGGGGTGTTCGAGCAGGACGCGTGCCAGCGCCACGCGGCGACGCTGCCCGCCCGAGAGGCTGTCGAGTGCGCGATCGATCCAGGGCTCGAGGCCGAGTTGATCGACGACGTTCTCGATCCGATGTTCCCAGTTCCAGCCGCCGAGTTCCTCGATGTGCTGCTGGAGGTTCTGCTGGCGTTCGAGGAGTTCGTCGAGCCGATCGGGGTCGTCGCAATCGCTGACTTCTGCGCTGAGTGCTTCGTGGGTCTCGACCGCCTCACGGACCTTTCGCATCGCTTCGGTCACCACGTCGCGCGGCGTCGAGGCCTGCTCGAAGTTCGCCTCTTGGCGAAGATAGGCCATGCGCATCTCGCGGCGCACCGAAATTGTTCCGTCGTCGGCGTGCAGATCGCCAGCGAGCAACTCGAACAGCGTCGTTTTGCCGACGCCGTTGGGGCCGACAACTGCCACGTTCTCGCCGTCGTCGATGCCGAATTCTACACCGTCGAATACGGTGTGCTCGCCGTACTGCATGTGCAAATCGGTGACGTTGAGAATGTTCACGAGTCGGAAGCGCCGGAGGTTGGAGTCGACTAGAAGTCGAATCGGGGCCCGTCCGAGACGACGGGAGGCGGGGTGTATCGCAACCTCCGATGCTAGTCACGCCTCCGTCGAGTTGCAACGGTCACGAGAGCTCGTTGCCCCCATCGCTGGCTGGATAGCTCGAAGAGACGGCGTCCGCCCGCCTCGCTCTGTTCGACGATGGGTGTCACCGCTACCGACGACGTGTCGTGGTCGCGCGTGGCCGACGTCCCGGCACATCTCCAGCGCGACACCGCTCTCGCGTACGCCGTCCTCTCACGCCCGCGAGCAAACTCCAACTGTATCGCCCCCCCCCTCGCTCCCCGGAATATTTGCGGGGAATGATGCCCTTCTCTTGATTCAGATAAACTAGTTCATGTATCTCCCATCATCTAGAACTCGACGCGAGAAACCGGTCAAGTGTCGCCCGAGCTCTCGCTCCGTACCTCGACAACATCGGTTCCTCTGCCCCTCGACGACGCCTCGACTCCGTGAAGCTACAGCCAACATCCCATCACTCGTTGCTCAACTGCCTCGTTGCATTCGGACTGTTGTTGCCGACCGGCCTCTCCGTCTCAGAGGCCGTCGCTGCCGACGACGAGGAGGTGGCCTGGATCGTCTCGGCCGACGAAGCTCTCGAGATCGTCGACCAACATAACCCGACGATTCTCGACACACGCGGCTCAATTGCTTTCAAATGGGAGCATCTCTCGGGGGCCGTGCGTGCCAACTGGAGCGATTTCACTCCCGGCGACAAGTCGAGGCGCGGCGAGCTTCTGGCCGACGACGACACCCTCCAGACTCGCCTGCGCAGCCTCGGTGTCTCCGACGACCGACCGGTTCTCGTCGTCGGTAGCCCCCCTGACAACTGGGGGGAAAACGGCCGTATCGTCTGGATGTTGCGAACGCTCGGTCACGATCGAGTCGCCCTCGTCGACGGCGGCTGGTCGGCTCTGGAGCAGGCGGGCGCCGATGGCGTCATGGGATGGTCGGCCGACCCGGGACCGGGGGATTTTACCGTGGATCGCCAGCCTCGGTGGAGTATTCAGCGCGACGAGCTCCGTGGCCACCTCGCATCGAACGACTTCACGCTGGTCGACACCCGGACGCGCCGCGAATACGACGGCGCCACGCCGCACGGTGAATCTCGTGCCGGCCACCTCCCCGGCGCGATCCATCTTCACTACAAGACGCTTTTGACCTCCGAGGGCACGCTCAAACCGACCGAACGCATCCGCTCCATCCTCGACGAACGTGGCATCACCTCCGACCAACCCGTCGTGGCCTATTGCACGGGCGGCGTTCGCTCGGCCTGGCTCGTCGCCGTCTTACAACATCTGGGATACGACGACGTTCGAAACTATGCCGGCTCGACCCTGGAATGGGCGTCCTCATCGGCTGAGGAGTATCCCCTGGAGACGGATTGAAGGGACAAGAGAATGGGGCTATACATCCCATGTGTGTTCGGATCATTTTGTCCCCGTTGCTGCAGTGACCAAGATGGACCCGACAGGGTGGGAGCACTCGTCCAGCCCGAGGGCCATGGTCATTCAAGACATGATCGAGTGACGCTAGCTGTCCCCTCACTCCTCCCCCGTGAGGAGTTGCACGGCCGTAACCAGCATCAACCCGGCGACCTGCCAGCAAGGGTGCTCACGTCACAGACGCACAGGCATGTCAAAGAAATATAAAGGCGCTCCATACGAAGACGAGGATCGTGAGACGAGACGCCTCCTGGAGCGCCCTTGTATGTCCTCCGGAAGTGGGCTCCCCGCCGGCATGTGACATGGCTATCCCTCGAATGAACATTCAACTACCAGTGCCCTCGGACTGGACGGCATATTTCACCAACCCTATCTCCACCGATCGGGGGGGCGTCGAGGGTTCGGAAAGCAGAAATCATCTCTCGCTTCGCGTGCCAGACAACGTATGACACGCGAATGGCGGGACGGGAGAGTCAGGGCATCTCGAGAACGGATCGAAACCGCACGTCGTTGTCGATCATGCGCTGGTATGCCGTTTCAGCCTCTTCGAGGGAAAAGACTTCGGTCATGGGCTCGACGTCGGCGAACGCACTGAACTCGAGCGTATCTTCGGAGTCGGGCGCCGTCCCCGAGGGCCACCCTCGCACCGACGTGCGGGGCTGGATCAACTGGAGCGGCGGAATCTCGACCGGTTCGTCGGTCGCCCCGACGACGATCAACTCGCCATCTCGACCGAGTCCCCCAACGAGGGCCGTGATGGGATCGGCCGCAGGCGCCGTGGCGAGCGCGACGTCGGCTCCCCCGAGCGCCTGCAGGGCCTCGGCCGGTTCAACGTCGGCAGCGGCGACGAAGTGATCGGCGCCGAGATCGCGGGCGAGCTCCTCTTTGTCGGCGCTCCCCGAGACGGCGACGGTCTCGTATCCCGCCTCGGCGGCGTACTGAATGCCGAGGTGGCCGAGTCCGCCAATGCCCTGAATGGCGACAAGATCGCCC
>JAQCND010000444.1 GCA_028274765.1 Bradymonadaceae bacterium | reverse complement strand
CCTCGACGTGAGCATCCCTGCGTGAGCCGGCTGGAAGCCCACTTCCGGAGGACGAACAGTGGCGCTCCGAAGTCGGGCCTTCCGGATCGGCTCAATATCGGTTCGGAGCGCCAGCATCCCTGCTGGCACGTGGCTTCAGCGACGCCCTGGCGGGAGGATGGAGGTGGCATAACGAGGAACGAACCGTGAATGTGTGGCTTATACCTCTAATGCGATCGCCCTGCCCATCCAACCAGGGCGATTGCGCAAGGATTCATCTCATGCAGAAGTGAGCCGGCTGGACACCGACGCTCCGGAGCCGGGCCTCCCGCGTAGACTCGATAGAGGGTTGGAGCGCCTTGATATGTCTTCGACATGAGCAGCCTCGCTGGCACGTCGCGTCAGCGATCTTCCTTGCGGGAGGAGTGAGGCGACGTGACGGCGATCACACCGCAACACGTGTCGCTCGTACCTCGCATACAATCGCCCTGCCCGTCCAACCGAGGCCATCACCTCGAGATGTCCGTCCACTGGCGATCGGGGTGATGCTTCCGGAGCGTAGGGCTCCTCGGCTCGAGTGGATTCGGCGAAACCGTACGTCTCACGGCCGAACCTCCGCGGGCGTGGTGACGGGCGTAGACGATTTCGAGCCGTTGCCGACCTGGCCGCTGTCGTTGCGTCCCCAGCAGTAGAGTTCGCCCTGTCGGTTGATGGCACAGGTGTGAGCGTGGCCGGCGGCGATGTCGACGATGCCGCCGAAGTTGGGGATGTCGACCGGGGTCTCGTAGCGATCGGCGGGCTGACCAATACCGAGCTGCCCGTGACGATTGTCGCCCCAGCACGCCACCGAGCCATCCCGTCGAATCATGCAGCTGTGTCCCTTCCCGGTGGCGACATGCCAGGCCTCGCTGACGTTGGAGACCTCGGTGGCAAAGAAGCGGTTGCTCCTCCCGTCGTCGCCGATCTGTCCCTCGCCGCCGTTGCCCCAGCACCGGAGGTCGCCCGCCTGGAGCGCAGCACATGCGTGGTTGCTGCCCACCGAGAGATCCACGACCCCCTGGAGCGAGCGACCGGGACTCGACATGACTCGTTCGGGCTGAGCGGGAGAGGCAGGTCGCACGCCGCGGCCCAGTTTTCCCTTCGAGCTGTTGCCCCAGCACCAGACCTCTCCGCTCTCCCCGAGACCGCACGTGTGGGCATCCCCACCCGAGAGTCCGACGAAATCGTTGGATGCATTCTGAACGGTGACGGGCGCATCCTGGACGCGGGGTCGGGATTCTCCGTTGCCGAGCTGGCCGAATTGTTCCTCGCCCCAGCATCGAGCGCCGCCCGTCTGGAGGACGGCACACGAGTGTCCGCTTCCCGTGGCCGTGTCTCGCGCGTCCTCCAGCGGGGTGACTCGATTGGGTTCGCCCACCTCCTGAGTGTCGGCGTCTGCGCCACTTTGAGCAAATTCGTTGAGCCCCCAGCAATAAACCTCGTTGTCACGGGTCATCGCACACGTGTGATTGAAGTTCGCCGAGACGTCGACGGCATTCGAGAGCGAGTCGATCTCGATGGGCGAGACAAACGGTCCTCCGTCTGACGTGCCAACCTGCTGAGTGTCGTTGCTGCCCCAGCATTCGACCTGCCCGTTGCTTCGAACGGCACAGGTGTGGCGAGCCCCGGCGGCAACGGCTCGATATCCTCCATCCTGGACACAGCGATTGTAGAGGCAGGATGCGTTGTTGTCTGCACAGGTTCCACACGACTCTCGCTTGCCTCCCCAAAATACCTCGCCGCACTGAGCGTTGGAGCCCTGACAGATGTCGGTACACGTGTTCTGGCGGTTGCAGTACTGGTCCGACGGACACGATCCACACTGCACCGTCCCGCCGTCGAAGGTGACTCGACCGCAGCTCGCCTGTTGTTGCTGACAGACGTCACCGCATCGACCCTCGCAGGTGTCCCCGGCGTCGGTCTCTCCGTCGCGTGAGGAGTCGCCATCCGACGCAACGTCGCGTGTCGATGTCCCATCTGCGTCGCGCCCGGCGGCATCGGGGGGAGTGGTATCGCGTATTTCGGTATCTTCGGACTCGTCTGGACTCGTATCCGGGGGAGGAGGGAGAGACGCATCTCCGGCCTTGGGCTCCGTGCTGGGCGAGGAACGAAGGCCATCGTCTCCCTCGTCGTCGACATTGCCCTGTGCGCATCCCACCGTCAGGCACAAGAGAGCGATCAGCGACGAGCCGAGTATCCTGCAACGAGATAACATCATGGAGGGAACACACTGAGTCCGAGCACTTGGAAATATTGTCAGTTCATCGACATCAATTCATGACCGTCGGCCGAACAGTAGGTCGCGGCACCAGTGTATGTCTCGCCGCATTCGCGGCAGATCTTGCGGGGCGGGCCAAAGCCGGTACTCGAGAATTGCTCGGCGTGAGCGTGGCAGATCGGCGTCAACACGTGTCCATCTTCCGGACAATGCGTCTCGCCCGGCGGGGCCTTGTCACCACACTCCGGACACATGGCGTAGGGAACGGTCGGCGGCGAGGGCGGGGCACCCTCGGGGACCACCGTGAGGAGTTCGGAGCCGTCGCGCGGACAGAGGCGTTCGTCGTCGTCCGTCTCGTAGCCACAGGTTTCACAGACCTGGTAGACCGGTGCCTCCTCGGCGTGCTCGAGGGTGTCTGACACCAGTCGAATCCCATCTCGATAGCAATATGTCGTCTCGGAGGAGTACCGTCGTTCACAGCCCGGGCATCGCTTGCGCTCGAGCGCCTCCGAGTCCTCGATCGTAGGTTGAGCCTCGGGGACCGAGATCTCCTGCAAAGGGGTTGCATCCTCGGGGCAGACGAGCATGGGAGCGGCAAACTGTCCGCCACACTCTGGACACACCCGATCCGTGCTCGAGTTTTGGCGTTCGTCCCCCCATTCGGACGACGTATCGAGATCGTGAGATTCGATGGCCTCGACCGAGTAGAGCGCCCGATCGGAGGCATCCGTTCGAACCCACTCCTCGGACTCGGGCGAGAGTTCGTCGGCGGCGGCCTCGGAGGGGGGGCGAATGGGCATCGTGTCTTTGTGCCATTCGGGGGCCTGATCCTCCTCGTACATGCGGTACAACATGTATCCTACGAACATCAGGGCCCCGAGCAGGAGTCCCGAAGCGTACACCCACCAGTCGAGGTGCTGCATGGTGACTCCCGACATTGAAGAAGTTCCTTCGGGGTCGGGGGGAGTGGTCCGGCCCGAACCACCGGGTTCGGCCGCTCGGAGGATCGAGGGAGGCATCACGTACATGATCGCCGCGCACGCTACTGAAACGCCGTACACGATGGATGTCGACAGGCGGTGCAACAGTGTCACGGGAGAGATGTCGTGAGGAGACATGGTCCAGAAGCGTCGGATAATTCGCTTTACCATTATAACGGTACTAACAGACCGCCACAATTCACGCGATGATCTGCGACTCGAAGGTTCCATACCGGGTATAGGAGATACGGACGGCTCGCAAGAGTGACTTTCGCCCCGAATGCCATCATCAGCCGTGGGTCTACCCCCTCGTGGTCGACTCGCTCCCCCCGCTTCGAGGGGGCGCTCGTCGACGTGCCAGCAAGCTGCTCACGTCACAGACGCACAGGTATGTCGAGGACATATCAAGGCGCTCCAAAGGGGTGATGGAGGTAGTCATCACTCCGACGCCTCCCGGAGCGCCTCGATACTTCGCAGACGTCGGCTCCCAGCCGGCTTGACATCGTAAGGCACTCGCGATCGAAGGCGAGCGATGCGTCGAGGAACGCCAAGTTATCGAGCCCCTTGGCGAGATGACACATTGAATCGAGCTCTAATGCGATCGCCCCGCCCTCCGCTCGCAAAACGGTTGGGGCAACGGCGAGAATACGGTAACGTCGTTCATCGCGAGCGAGATCAGTGATTGGACGCCATACGTGGATTGACCGAGAGGATGCGAGGTTGCAGATGAAACACGGGTTGTATTCGAGCGTCGTGATACTCATCGCCCTGACGGCATGGGGGGGGGCGAATTCGGCCTCCGCCCAGGAGGGATACAAAGCCCCCTTCATCGAGCGGGGGCTCGGAGCGACCAACGTCGAAGCCACGACGGGCAACGGGGGATTGACGGCGGGAATCTCGCAGGACGGCGATCTCACCGTGCTCTCGTGGCCGTCGCCGACGTATTACGATCAGCTCCACTACATCACGAGCAACGGGCCGAAGGCTCGGCAGAAACCGAGGTTCGGCGCGCCCGAGCGGGCCGGTGCCTTTGCCGGACTCATCGTCCAGCGAGATGCCGAATCGGAGCCGACCGTCACCTATCTCCGCAACTGGGATCAGCGCGACATCACCTATCTCGAAGACGATGCCAGCGTCGTCGTGACGACGTTTCAGAACGACGACCTCGGGCTGAAGGTGCGTCAGCACGACATGATCCCCAAGAATCGCGACGTCTTGATCCGGCGATACCGGGTCGAAGCCACCGGCGATCAGTCCTTCGAGACGCTCGATCTCATCGGTTATTCGAATCTCACGACAAATCTCTCGAAGGTCCCGCAGGTCCCACTGCTCGACGTACTGATGGATCACTACAACGACTTCCTCGGCGTCTGGCACGACGACGAGGAGGCCATCGTCCAGTTTCATCCCGAAGATACGGGCGTGGTCCGACGGCTCGATCGTCTGATCGGGCTCTTGTTGGACGGGAGCGGGCTCGAGATGGACTTCGGGCCGATCGGCGAGCTCCTCGAAGACGACGACGTCGATCCCTCGAAGCTGAACAATCTGGTGCGCGACCTGGACAGCCATTATGCCGAAGGGGTGTATGCAACCATGTCCTCGAAGCCCAAGCCCACCTCGTACCAGATCGGCGAGGACGAGACCGCCTTCTGCGACGGCATCGACGTGATTGTCGACAACGTTCAGTCCATCAGCGAAGAAGGTACTCTACCCGCCCCCCCGGCTGCCGCCGAGCGCGCTCGTTGCGCCGACGACTTCGATCCGGTCGAGACGGTGCGCGATCGCAACGACTGGTCGTATCGGGCCGAAGATGCCTTCACGGATGCTGAAGACGGCCAGCTCGACGGCCAGCCCGTTGCGGGTGGACAGGTCAATACGGCCCTTCGCGTCCCCGTCGAATTCGATGGCAGTACCGGCGAGGCCTCGCTCTACTATGCCTTTGGCTCGAGCGCTTCCGAATCGATGAACGTGCTCGACTGGGCCGAGGAGCGCGACACCCGCTCGATTCAATCTTCGATCGTCGCAGCCGACGAGGATTTTGTCGACGATCTCTGGATCCCCAAAGAAGTCGACGGCGATCTCCGCAAGTTCATCGTCCGGTCGTTCCTGAATCTCAAGGTCGGCACCGACAAGGACACGGGCGCGATCGTGGCGGCGATCTCTCGCCAGCCGAGCTACCAGCTCGACTGGCCCCGAGATGGTGCGTTCTTCAACATCGCGCTGGATATGGCCGGGCAACATGATCTCGTGACCAAACGCATGCAATTCTACTCGGACGCCATGCGCAAAGAGCGCAAAAAGCCCTTCCCGCTCCTCAACAATACGTTTCCCGGCAACATTGGCTGGCCCGACGGCACGTCGACCAAAGACTTTCCGGCGCACTCCTGGGAGATGAACTACTACGCCGACGGAGTGCCCGGCGGCAACATTCGGCTCGAGATCGACAACACGGCCCTGCTCGTCTGGTCGTACGTTGCGCACGCCGGTCATCTCGAGGGCGAGGCCCGCTCGGACTACATCGATGACGTCTGGCCCACCGTCAAAAAGGCGACGAACTTCATCGAGTCCTGGGAAGACGAAGAGACGGGTCTGATGTGGTACGCCAACGAGGACGACAACGCCGAATACACCCAGGGGCTCCAGGGGGCCAACACGAGCTATCTCGCCCTGCGTTCGGCCGCTCGCATGGCGAAACATCTGGGGAACAATGAACTCGCCCAGAGCTGGCTCTCGCGTGCCGACGAGCTCCGCTCGGCGACGATGGATCTGATGTACTCCGAGGAGGAGGGCTTCACCGACTATCAGGAGGACGGGACGGCCGCGGGGCGAGGCTGGCTCGGATGGCCGACGCACTTCCTCGACTACGACGATCCTCGCATTCAGGATCTCATGAAAAAGCGGCTCGACGATCAGCTCGCTCTCGTTCGCGGCGAGAGCGGCAACGGGGCCTACCCGACGAAGGCCGCCATCAGTTCGGCAATCGTCCTCTCGAACGAAGAGGATCGGAAGCGTGCCCTCGAGATCGCCGAGCGGCTGGCGACCGAGATTGCCAACGAGGATACCTGGACCATCGGCGAATCCATCGTGCCGGTCGACGAAGATGGCGACGGCCAAACCGAGGACTTTATCAACGGCGTCTCGACGCCCCACCTCTGGTCCTCGACGCTCGTCTATCTGACGACCGTTGCCTACTACAATCCGGAGAAATTCGATCAGTATCGACGAGAGCTCGCGCCCATCGACGAGGGCGGGCCCGCAGGCAATACCGGCCCCGATGCCGGAGTCGATGCCGGCTCGAACTCCTCGGCCCGGGATGGCGGTGGATGTGGATGCAGTCAGTCGACCCGATCGCCGTCTCCGGGAGCGCTCGGGTCACTGATGGTGTTCATACTGGCGCTCTGGGGCATGCAGATCGGACGACGCCGTTTGATTTGAATCGAGCGCCGTTACATTTCGGAACGTGTGATGGACGATGTAAGCTCGCCGATCATAGATGACTTCCAACGACAAAGGTGATATCGTGACCGACGGATTATCTTCGGAATCGCAAGTCGAGTACGCCGAAACCGGTACGGTCGTCGACCTCCAGGAGCGCGTCAAACGACAGCTCGAAGAGGGCGACGTAGAAGCAGCGATCGAGACGTTCGTCGAGCTCCGATTCATCGTCGATACCGGCCGTTCCCCGGAGACGATGACCGACGAGGAACGCGACAGCATCCGAGAGGAGTTGGGCGAGGAGTACGACGATGTCGAGGAACTCGGCGATGCGATCGAACGTCTCGATCCGGGTTCAATTCCCTGAAAACGGCTGTACGCCTCGCCCTCCGGAATCACGTCGGGTCGGGAGACGATCCCCCTTCGACTCGCGCCCTCTTCCCTCCACCTGCCACGCCATGTGCGGGGGGGATGTCTCCGATGCCGCGATATCGTCTGCAGAAGAGAGTGTCTGAACACACGCGAGGGGATGCACCATGACTCTCGAGAACCGTCACGCCGCCATTCTAGTCGAGGCTTTCTACAAGGATCTCGAACTCTGGTTTCCCTACCATCGTCTGCAGAAGGCGGACGCCGCGATCACCGTCCTCGACGCGGGTCATGACACCTGCGAGCGCAAACACGACTATCCGGTCACCGTCGACGGAACCGTCGACGAGGCCTCGACCGACGAGTTCGACGCCGTCGTCATTCACGGAGGATACGCCCCGGACCGCATGCGCCGACACAAACCGATGATCGACTTCGTCCGCGACATGTACGAGGACGACAAGATCTGTGCGGCCATCTGCCACGCCGGATGGATGCTGGATTCGGCTGGTGCCGTCGAGGGACGAACCTGCCCCTCTTCCCATGCCATCCGCGACGACATGGAGAACGTAGGAGCCGACTGGGTCGACCAGGAGGTTGTCCGCGACGGCTTGCTCATCACCAGTCGCATCTCCGACGACCTCCCCGCCTTCTGTCAAACCATCCTCGGAGCGAGCCAGGAGTCCTGAATCGAGTCGTCGACCTCACAAACGTGTCGAGGGGTTGTCATTGGAGGCACCGAGACGGGAGTCGGCAAAACCTCCGTCGCGATC
>JAQCND010000439.1 GCA_028274765.1 Bradymonadaceae bacterium | reverse complement strand
CGACGACCAGGATACCGATACCGATACTCAGCTCTCCGAGAGTGAGGTTGAACAATTTGCTCAGGGCGATTTTGCGGCGGCAGACCAAAACTGCCAGACCGGTCAGGTCGTGGCTGGCATCGCCGACGACGGTACGGTGGTCTGCCGCGACGACCAAGACACGGATACCCAACTTTCGGACTCCGAGGTCAAGCAGGCCGCTCAGGGGGCCTTCGCCGACGCCGATCAGGACTGTCAGACCGGCCAGGTCGTCACGTCGATCGACAGCAACGGCAACATCGAATGTCGGGACCCCCAGACGCCCGAGCTGCTGGACGTCAAACGTACCAAGAACTGTCTATACACCGAGGGCAAGAGCACTGGCTGGTACTCGGGAGGACGCGAGATGACCGTCACGACAACGCGTCAAAATGCGACACTTAAAATTGATTACCGCGATCGCGTCCACTGTGATGATACCGACGGAGGAGGGGACTGGTGTACCGTTCAAGGGCGTCTCGTCGTCGACGGCCAATCCCAGGGGATTGTTTTCAGTCGGTACTATCAAAACCACGATACTCGAGGATGTGATAGTACGTATGACAATCAGGGCTACGAGGGAGGAAGCCTCGGTACTCCCACTTCCCGGGTTAATGAGACGTATTACGTCGAAGGTCTGAATCCCGGTCAGCATACGATTCGAATCGAGTGGAGGGTTTATAATAACAATGATGAACTCCTCATTGGTGGCAAAGTATCCGGCAATGCCAGCAACCACCAGCCCGAAGCTCGCCTCGCCGCATGGCAGCTCTGAGCTAACTCGTCTTTCGACCGAGCGACCTCCATCCTCTCGCCCCCGGGCGCATCGAGTCCATCGAGGCGTCCGGGGGTTTGGTGTGTCTCTCCCGTGTCCCCTCAACATGAGCCGTCAACTGGAGTGGGAATTCGAGTACTTGGGCTCGCCTGTTCGACCTCCCTCGAACCGATGTTTCGAAGAAATCTCCCCTCGCTGACGAAACAAATCACCTGGAATTGCCGACGATCATAAACGAGGGGTTGAGCGGCGAGCTGTCAGGTGAATGGAAGGAGTGAGCCGCCCGACTACACCGCCATGGTCATGGGGTGTAGAGACCTCTCGATCGACTGGCCGGCTTGCGGCGGGCGGCGTGCGCGGGCACGCCGGAGGGTGAGTATATGGGAGACGTGTACTGCGACGTCGTGTGCACGGGAGAGGGGCTCATTCGAGGGCCACTCCTCCCGTTTCCTCGTACATCTCGAGCCCTCGGGACCGTCGCTCGATGTGAAAGATTCGGCGCATCGGGGGACGCGCCCGTTTCCATACCCGCTCAGGGATGCCGGAGCCGCTCGCGGATACCGGTCACCCGGCGGGTCGAGTGCTGGACGCCGAGGCCGAAAACGTCGGTCGCCCCGAAGAGCGTCACGGAGCGCTTCGCCCGGGTGACCGCCGTGTAAAGGAGTTCGCGGTTCAAGAGAGGTGGGCGTTCGCCGTCCTCGTCGAGTTCGGGCAGCAGGAGCCCGATATGCTGAAACTCCGAACCCTGCGCCCGGTGGACGGTCATCGCCCAACAGAGTTCGATGTCGTGACGAATGCGTCCCAGCTCGACGTCTCGGAAACCGTCGGAGGTCGGAAAGACGATGCGCTTTTTGGCTTCCTCCTCGTCAGATCGTCGCGTGTAGAGGACAATCCCCTGGTCGCCGTTGAAGAGATCCAGTTCGTAGTTGTTCGAAAGCATCACGACGGGTTCGCCTGGATAGAATCGCATATCCCGTTCGAGCCCGTGCTTCTCGGCGAAGATCGCGTGCATCTCCTGATTGAGACGCTCCGCGCCCGTTTCGTAGACTCGCGTCAAACAGAGCAATCGCGTGGCCTCGTGGATGGCGACGAGCTCGCGGAGGCGATCGACATCCCCCTCGGCGACGAATCCTCCGGGGTCGGACTCGACCATCGGTTCGCGTCGATAGGCCGGAATCGCTCCTCGGTTTTCAGGCCATCCCACGTGGGCCTCGTACCAGGCCTGGATGAAGTTGGGCGTCGACGACGAGCCGAGCTCCCCCTCCTGGAATGGACGGTGGTAGACACCGACCGGGTCGCGATCCGGATCGATCGTCTCGATCTGCTGGACGAGATCATGATCGAGCGACGATGGGTCGGAGGCCTCTCCCGAGTTGATCGCTCGAGCAAACGTATCCAGTTTCTCGGCGCCCTCGTAGGTCCGGTGGTTTTCGGTGAGCGCGACGAAGCAGTCTCGTGTCGGCAGGGTGTCGTCCTCCTTATCGTCCGTGCCATCGCGAGAGTCATTCGGTGCCTCCTCGACCATGCCCGGAATGAGCTGGAACTGAGTGGGTTCCTCCGAGGTCGAGGTGTCGGCACTCGAGGGGCTCGACGATTCGCGAGCATCCGAGGGAATGAGATCCCGGAAGACGGCCCCGGCTTCGACCGACGGGAGCTGGTCGGCGTCGCCCAACAGGACGAGACGCGTCTCCGTCGAGAGCGCCTGAAACAGCGCCTCCATCAAGAAGAGATCGACCATCGAGGCCTCGTCGACGATGATCACCTCGGCCTCGAGGGGGTTGTGTTCGTCGCGATGGAACGTATCCCGTGCCGGTGAATAGCCGAGCAGTCGATGGAGCGTCTGGGGCTCGGGGAGGTGTTCGCGGAGCTCGCGATCGGCCGGAGCGAGCGTACCCGTCAACGACGAGAGGTGGTCGTCGAGGGCCTCTCCGATGCGATCGGCCGCCTGGCCCGTCGGGGCAGTAAGGGCAACCTGGTCCATCGAGACGTCGAGGCGCACCAGCACGCGGAGCATGCTGGCGACGATGGAGGTCTTGCCCGTGCCCGGCCCCCCGGTGATCAGCGCCAGAGGCTCGCGCAGTGCCAGACCGACCGCCTCGCGTTGGGAGTCGGTCAGCTCGAAGGGCATCGAGCGTTCGAGGCGGTCGAGGTACTGATGGAGGCGTTCGTCGGGGAAACGGCGGGGCTTGCCCGCCTCGAGTCGGGTTTCGACGTGTTCGACCAGTCGCACCTCGAAGCGTCGTGTTTTCTCGAGATAGAGCGAATCGTGTTCGCGGATGAGCGGCTTGAAGCTCCCCGGGTCCCCGACGAGATTGGAGAGCTCTGCCTCGCGTACCATCGCTACGGCGCGATCGGCGAGTCGGTCGGCATCGGGCAGGCGCCCGTGTCGGGCGGGCAACGCCTCGCCGAGGCGCTCGAAGGTGTGTCGCAAGATCCCCTCGCCTTCGCCGGGCTCGAGCGCCAGCCGGGTACTGCCGTTGCGAACCGTCCCGAGCACGGTGACGGCCAACAGGAGGGTGGCGAGTCTGTCCTCACCCTCGAGCTCTTCGAGTTGCACGAGATCGACCGCCGTCCAAACGAGCGGAGGGGCGAGGCCGAGGCTCCGATCGGCAGCTCGCGTCAGTGCTTCGACGACTGCATGCCAGTCATCGGGGCCTCGAGGGGCGTATGCTTTTCGTTTCGCCTGTTTGAGTGTGCCGAGCGGGTTGAACTGTTTCATGTCGAGGCACTCGCAGTTGAGTCACGTGTCAGCACGTCGCGGCCTACCTTGAAGAGAGCCCGTCCGACGGCGCCCACGTGTACGAACAGGGCCACGGAGGAGATGAACATGTAAGTCCATGGGGGGGCCCAGGGAATCGAACTTGCGCCATTGCCGCCGACCAGCAGTTCGACACCGACCCAGGAGCCGATCGGAGCCAAGAGAGCGACGAGTATCTCGCGATACGGTCGAACGTTCGAGACGAGCCATCCGAACAGTGCCAGCAACACCTCGCTGCCGACGAGGGCCATCAGGGCCCACAGAAGAAAGACGCCGAACACCATCCCGCAGGTCGGCGGGCCCGTCGGGGAGTCTCCGCTACACTGCGAAAACTGATAGAGCAGGACGCTCGAGGCGACGACTGCGCCGAACCACGCGAAGACGAGCAGGGCGAGTCCCCCGCCCTCGAGCCACCTCCCTCTCTCGTCGCCTGTCTCCGACGTACGCATCGTGCCATCCGTCATTGCGTCGGGGCCTCGCTCGCCCACTACATCGAGGCGAGATCCGGGGCCTCGGCTTTAAACGCCTCCCAATCCTCGGAGGCCTGGCGCCAGTGAGTCTGCATTTGTTCCCAGTCGGGGGGAAGATAGCAGATGCCACTGTGGGAGTCGTCTGCTGGCTCCATCCCTCGAAAGAAGAAGTAAAAGCAGCCCCCGAAGCGGCGCTCGAACGTCTCGCGGTCGTCCAGATCCATCAGCTCCATCGTCGCCATCGTATAGAGGGTGACCTGCATCGGGTACTCACGGGCGACCAGTGTGCGCAGCTCGGAGGGCCCGTAGTCATCCTCGAGGGCGTTGCTCTTCCAGTCGGCGATATAGATACGACCGTCGTGTTCGAAGGCGAGGTCGATGGAGCCCTCGACGAATCCCGATTCGGCACGAGCCTCTCGCAGCCCGTCCTCCTCCGGTGAGACGTAGCCCTCGGGGATGGGGAGATAGAAATCGACCTCGCGTGCTTTGCGTTCGAGCTCGGCGAGCCGGAGACGATCCTCCGTGGGGGGCAGGTCGACGGGAGTCTGGAGCGCATTCCAGATCAGTTCCTGAGCCCCCTCGCGCCACTCGTCGGCGTCGAAGCCCCAGTTGCTGAGCGTCGAGTAGATCAATGATTCGATCTGGGGCTGTTCGGCCCATTCGTCGTAGTTCCGCCCCCGAAAGGTCTCGAAGTCGATGCGCTCGAGGATGTCGTGGAGAGCCGATCCCGCCTCGGCTCCGCGCGGAAATTTCGAGGGGTCTCGGTCGGTCGCGTCGGCCTCGGCGGCATCGACGGCGCCAGGTTCGTCCAGAGCGTCGGCCTCCTCGAGGCGGAGACCGGCCCGGCGTCGGGCGTGAATGGTCGAGAACGACGTC
Organism: Bradymonadaceae bacterium; assembly: GCA_028274765.1. GTDB lineage: Bacteria > Myxococcota_A > Bradymonadia > Bradymonadales > Bradymonadaceae > CAJXPB01. The sequence goes on along the minus strand of JAQCND010000439.1, from coordinate 12,541 downwards.
ATCTCGGGGGCGTTCTCGCGGTGTTCCTTGAAGTAGACGGGGTGGTCGACATCCATCTCGACAATGTCCGGGGGGCGCCAGGCCGAGAGACGATGCCACTGGAGCTGTTCGGTAGGCGCCGTCAGACGTCGATAGTCGACCGAGGCGATGTCGAAGATCGCATCGTCCCATTGGCCCGCCCGCACCTCGGGGGACAGCGCATCCAGTTTCTCGAGGACCGGGGCGTAATCCCCGCGGCGCCACGAGTCCCAGGAGTCGGATCGCGGCACGGCGTCGGCGTTGGGATACGACAGGAATAGCTTTGATTTGGCGCGCGTCATCGCCACATAGAAGAGGCGCTGCCCTTCCTGATCGAGGTAGTGTCGCCAGTCGGATTTTTCGTGGCCGTCGTCCTCGATCATCTTCGTCGAAACGTAGGCGAGCCGGTCGTGTCGTTCGCCCTCCGTATCGACGAAGACCTTCAGGCCTCGGGTGTTGCGTCCGAATCCCCCGTAGACGAAGACGACCTCCGCCTCGAGGCCCTTGCTCTTGTGGATGGTCATGATCTGGACGGCATCGCGGTCGCCCTCGACCCGCTGGACGTTGCCCTCGTCGGCGTCGTAGGGCTCTTCCTCTTCGATGAGGGCGTGCAGCCACGACACCAGCTCGCGCAGACCCAGTTCGGCTCGACTCGCCTCGTTGGTCAACAGCTCGAAGATGTGTCGGTAGTTGATCAGCTCGCGTTCGCCGTTGTCCAACAGGAGTTTCCGCCGGACGACGCCACTCTCGTGGAGGATGCGGTCGAAGAGCCGCTCGAACGCCTGGCGCTCGGCGATCTGATGCCAGTCGCGAAGCAGTTTGCGCGGCGCGCCCTCCTCGGTGGCGATGTCGTCGAACGAGAGGACGCGGCCCATCGGGACGGCAAAGAAGGGCGTCAGATAGGCCCGCCGCCGCGACGAACCGTCCCACGGATCGGCGATGGCCCGTAGCAACTCGAGGATGTCCCGGGCCTCGGGGGTCTGGAAGAGCCCGCGCTCGCGGTAGAACTGGTGGGCCACGCCCCGTTTGTCGAGCTCCTCGCCGATGCGGTGGGCCTCCTCGTTGGTGCGCGTCAGCACGTAGACATCGCCCGCCCCGACCTCGACCTGTTCGTCATCCTCGCCGGGATCGGGCGAGACCTCCAGCGGGGGACCCGTCAGCAGATCGTCGATGGCGTCGCCGATGTGCGTGCGGAGCGAGTATTCGACGTCGTCGCGTTCGACCTCTTCGCGGTCCGCGGGCTCGGCGACCTCCATGAGCTCGACGGCCGGGACGGATTCGCCGTCCCGCATCGCCTCGCGCTGATCGAACCCACATCCGACCTCGCTGTATTCGATGCGGTTCGTCGTAAAGAAGGGCTCGTCCCCCGCGGTTAGCAGGGCGTTGTAGCCGTCGATCAGCTCCTCGGTCGAACGGTAGTTATCGGTCAGAGGGACGACCGACTGGTCATTGTCTTCGGTCAACTGTTCGCGGGCGTCGAGATACGTGTAGACGTCGGCGCCCCGAAAGCCATAGATCGATTGTTTGGGGTCGCCGATGATGTAGAGCGTGTGGGGACCGCCGCTCTCGACGAAGAGTCGCTCGAAGATGTTCCACTGCGTCGGGTCGGTATCCTGGAATTCGTCGACGATGGCGTACTGATAGCGCTCGCGGAGCGCCGCCGTCATCGAGCGTCCCTCGGTGGCGGCCTCCTCGCGGAGGGTCTCCCAGACCCGCTCGAGCATGTCGTCGAAGGTAAAATAACCCTCGGCCGACTTTCGCTGCTCCAACTCGTCCTCGATGACCTCATCGAAGACGTGGAGCACGAGAGTACGCGTCCGGTAGACGTCTTTGCCCGAAATCTCCCCCGATTCGGCCGCCTCGAGGAGCGCCTCCTCGTCGAGATCGTCGCGTCGGGGGCGGAGTTCGGCATCCAGCCCGTGGAGTTCGAAGAGGCGACGCTTGAGCTTCTCGACGTTGCCGTCGGTCGCCTCCATCCAGGCCTCGAAGTACGGTCGACAGGGCGTCTGCGTGAAGCGGTGTCGCAGCACCTCCCAGAAACAGCGATCGAAAAACCATTCCTCGTCGACGTGTTCGCCCTCGAAGAGATGTCGATTGTCGAAGGGATAGTCCTCGAGGACCCGCTGACAGAAGCTGTGGATCGTAAAGATCTGCGCCTGCTCGAAGTTGGTCACCGCCCGCTGGAGGCGCCGCTGTTCGTCGGGGCCGATCGACCAGTAGGCGTTCTCGTGGGCATCGTCGGGCAGCTCGTCGAGCGACTCGTCGCCCTGGGCGAACTGCTGGAGTTTCCGCCGGATGCGTCCGAGCATGTCGGAGGTCGCCCGCCGGGTGAACGTCACCACCAGAATCGCCTCGATGGGCACCCCGGCGATGATGCGATCGACGACGAGGTGCTCGAGCGTATACGTCTTGCCCGTTCCGGCCGATGCCTCGATGACGGCGTGTTCGTCCGGGGGCAGCTCGGTGATGGCGTCCGGTTTGCGATAGTGCCACGTCTCAGACATGGCTGAATCTCGAGGGTGAAAGGAGACGAGCTCGCCTCGGGGACGTGGGCGTCACGAGGCGTCGAAATCGGGGTGATATCGAAAGCGGGCCTTGATCTCGCCGTCGGGGTCGGGGTGAGCGGGGTAGCGGGTCGGCGTCTGGATGGGCCCGTAGCAGCACTTCGGATTGTTGTATTCACCGCGGAGGCGATCGGTCAGCAGACGGGCAAACGAGAGGTCGTCGCCGCGCTGACCGCGTTGCTTCCAGTAGGTGGCGGCGACGTCGACCGGAAGCAGGTAGTTGCAGGGTTCGGCGAGGAGTCGCTCGACGAGGAACGTCAAGTGTTCGCGCGCTTCGTCGGCGCGAATCGGCGGGAGGCGTTTCTGGAAGCGTTCGACCGTGTTTTCCTGGGTGCGTCCCCCGAGCGAGCGGGTGGGGTTGACGAGAATGATGCGCTCTTCGGAGGCGTAGTTGTCAGACGACGCCGCCAGCGCCAGATGCGAGACGTATCCGCGCAGAAAATAGTGCGCCTTCGGCTTGTCGGAGGTGACCGTCGTCAAAAAGAGGTCGCCATCGGCCGACATCGGCTCGACCCGACCGTGGATGTCGACCGTGATGGTCTCCTGGCGACCATCGGGGCCGGTGCGTGAGACCTCGACGCGAATGGGCTCCTCCATCTCGACGCCCTCGTCCGATTCGGCCGGGAGACGGCGGCGGTCGCCGAAGCCGACAAATCGTGCCTCGCGGTCGTCGGGGAAATCGCGTCCAATCTTGTCGCGAAAGTGAGCGACGTTGGCGATCCACTGTTCGAGCAGGGCTTCGTGCTCCTCGCGCTCGAAGTCGCCGAAGATCCCCGTCGGCGATTCGCCCCGCAGTTCGGCATGGGGCAGCAGCAGTTCGTCGTAAAGGGTATCGATGTCGGCGTCGAGCAGAGGCTCCAGGAGGGCGTTCTCGAACACGCGGCGTAAAAAAAGGCTCTCGCGGAGCGTATCGACCTCGAAAGGTTCGTTGTCGACCGTCAGCGGATCGTCGTCATGCTGGCGGAGCTGAAACTGGACCTCGGCGGCCGTCTGGAGCGGGGTCTCGAGGAACTTGCGGAGCTTCGAGAGCGAGACGCGAGTGTGGCGCCGTTCGCGGGTGTGAGCCGCCGGTCCCTCCAGCGTCGTCGGCTCGTCGAGATCCTCGAACGTCGAGAGCTGGGGGAGCTGGAGCAGATCGACGAGGCGTTCGTAGCGCTCGTCGCCGCGATTGGGCTCGAGCGCAAACTCGCGAAATCGCCGGAGGTTCGGGAGGGGCAGATCTTCGCTCCGACAGAAGTCGGCCAGATCGTCGTGGATGGCCCGAACCTGAGCCTCTCGGAAGGCGTCGGGGTGGACGAGCCGGGGCAGATCCGCATCGTCCTCCTCGCCGAGCTCCAACTCGCCCGGGAAATAACCGCTCGTGCGATCGTAGCGATGCACGGGATGTTCGAACGTACAGGCGGGCGATCCCGCGCCGTCGTCCTCCTCGGGCCGAGCCGGTAGATCGAACATCTCGAGCAGATAGCGCGTCTGATGGACGACCGAGGAGGGCTCGAGATCGTCGCCGGTCGCGCCGTCGCGTGAGATCCACGACAGATGCAGCCCGCTCCGCGCCGCCGTCAGGGCCTCGAGATAGGCGAATTTGTCGAGCTCGCTCGGCGAGATGTCGCCCTCGCGTGGTGCGGCGCGGCGGAGATCGAGTCGATCCTCGGGATCGTGCGAGGGAAAGGCCTCTTCACCGAGTCCAGGGAGAAAGATGTGCTCGAACGGGATGCTCCGAAGTGTCTCGATGCCCGAGACGACCACCCCCTCGACGAAGTTGTCGCCCGTGAATTGATTCAACTGTTCGATCGCGTCGAGCGCGAAGGCACACGCCGTGCGATACGAGACGGGCTCGCGGCCGATGTCGAAGGTCGCGAGCCGCCGGACGACGTACTGGCACCGCTGGAGCCGCTGGCGCTGCTGGTCGTATTCGTCGTTGTGCTCACCCGATGGACAGAGATAGGTCTCGAGGAGATCTGCCAGTACCGTCCCCCACTCGGCGAGGGTTCGCTGCTGGCCGGTCAGCCATTGGGCGTCCTCGATCAACGAGCGGGCCATGGCGTTGAGCTGGCCGGCCGAGTCCATGTTGGTCGGGCGGACGTCTTCGGGGAGATAGGCCTCGCCATCGTGTGCGTAGATGGCGTCGACGCCGCTCTTTTCTCCGGACATGAAGCATCCGAGGGCGAGTCGGCTCATCCCCTGGTCCCAATTGTAGAGGTCGCGCTCGATGTAGGTGTCTTCGTGGTCTTCGTGGTCGGCGCCGTGGATGATGTCGAGGTTGTCACACCATCGCACCCATTCGCGTTTCGAGACCCCCGGGAAGTTGCCGCGCACGTTGGGATGGATGACCAGCCGGAGCAGTTCGCTGCGGCGAAATTCGCCGAAGGGCAGCTCCAGCAGGAGTTTGGTCGCCTCGATGATGCGGTTTTCGGAGCTAGCCGGGATGCCGACAATCTGACGGGGGAGACGGCCGAATTCCTCGAAGACCGACTCGATCTGGGCGACATACGTCTCACGGTCGGCTCGCGGGAGCAGGATCGCCATGTCGTTGAAGGCGAGGTCGTCTCGCTCCTTGAGTCGCCAGATCTGGTTGGCGATCGTCTCGATCTCGCGGCGGACACTCCCGCGACACGGGAGACATTCGATACTCTCGTCCTCGGGGGCAGAGGGCCGTTCGGCTGCCTCAGGTGTGGCCTCGAGGATGTCGCCCTGGATACGCTCGAGCAGCGACGGATCGTCGGGTTCGGATTCGAACGCCCGTTCGATCGTGCCCTCCGTGTCGCGGGCGATGGCCTCGAACGTCTCGAGTCCGTGATGCCCGCTCCTCCCCCAGAGGCGAAGGGCGGGATGGGCCAGTTCTGCCGAGGGCGTCGTCGTCTCGGGCTCCTCGTCCTCCGAGACGAGCGGCGGCAACGCCTCGGCCCCGTCGCGAGCGGGGCTGGAGACGTAGGCATACAGCTCGAACGACTGCGCCATCTCTCGGAGCATCGGCTCGAGTGCCGACCCCAGATAACGAAGTCCAAACAGATGCAGGGCCCCGTCGTCGGACCAGTCGAGTGATTCGAGCGGAAGGCGCTCGAATGCCGCGGGGAGCGTCATGTACCGGAGCTCCGAGTCCGAGTGCGTCGTCACCACGACCGTCTGATCGTCGTCCAGACACCGCTGCCAGAGACGGCGCTGCCAGGCTTCGGCGTCGGCAAAGGGAGGCTCGTCGAAGACTGTCCCCTCGGACCAGGCTTCGAGCATCGAACGGCGCGAGTAGATGTATTCGTTGAATAGGTCGGCCACCTTCTGGGCGAGCTGATAGCGCCGCACGTCTCGGGCCCGCTGGTCGCTCTCGGCATCTCGACCGGCCTCGGCCGCCTCGAGGTACGCTCGGACGGGTCCGAAAGCCTCTTCAGCCAGCAGTTCGTCATCCTCGAGTGCGCCGAGCACGAGAGTTTCGAGATGATTGCGCGTGATGATGCGCACGTCGGACCACGCGCCGCGGTCGGGGAGCAGATCCCGGAGATACTCCTCGAGCGTATACATCTCGAGGTGCGCCGACGCCCCTTCTCGGGTGGCCAGGGCCAATTCGACCCAGTCCCCGACGGGATAGGTGGGTACGACGATGTCGATTTCCTCGAGAAAGCTCCCCCATCCCGCACCACGCTGCGCCTCGAGTCTCTCGGCCAGACGGTCGACGAGTCTCTCGACGCGATTTGAGTAGGTGAGATGTAACATGGACCTCCCGTCGACAACTCTCGGGGTTGGGGACACAATGGAAGATGAGGCCGAACGCCTCATCCTGCAATCGACCTACTATCCATTATACTCGAAGCCTCTCGGGTGGTGTCAATTTTTTATCGAGTCATTATCGATCTTATTTCGAATAATTGTTGGTCTGACTACACACGATCCATTCTCATACGATAAAAAAGGCGAGCCCCGGAATGATTCCGGGACTCGCCTCGGCAGGCTCTGGAGATGTCGGCCTCTCGGACCGTCAGCGCGAGACGGTCAGCGCCAGTTCGAGGGTCGTCAGCGTGCCGGTCATGGGACCGGCATCCCCCGACGGACCTTCTTCGGTATCGTAGACCTCCAGATTCCAACGTCCCTGCGTCTCGTTTCCCTGGAAAGACTCGACGTTGAAGCCCTGCTCCTGGCCGGTGACTTCGCCGGGCGCGGCCAAGACGGCTCGACCGCTGTCCGGAGACTCGAGCACGATGGCGAGGTCGGCCGGACGGGGATGCTCGAAGTTGACGGTCATCTCGAGGCTCTGAATGGTGTAGGAGCGCCGGAGCTCGAAGTAGAGCGCCGTCCCGCTGTTGTCGGGAATCTCGAGATCTCGAGGGGCTTCGAATTCCAGCGTCTCCGTACTGTTGCCGTCCTGCTGATTGTTACCGTCTTGGTTGTCATCCGGATTGTTGTTGTCCTGATTGTCGTCATTCTGGTTGTTGTTGTCATCCTGGTTGTTGCCTCCACCCTCGCCGAGCTGGCCGGCGCCCCACTCGCTCAGCTGCGACTGGATCTGCGAGCGGAACATCGTGGCGTCTCCGAAGATGTCCCGACTGTCGTCGCTTCGGGTGTACGCACTGTTGACGAAGACGACGGACCCGTTTCGCCCGATGGTGACGGGCCCTCCCGAGTCACCCGGACAGAGTCGGTCGCTGCGCTCGCCCGTCTCGAAGTCGACGTATCGCTTCTTGCCGAAGCCCTCGCCGCCGGACATCCGCTTCGTGCAGCCGAAGCCCCAGGCCGTCAGCGCCTGCCCCGCCTGCGTGGGCACAGACTGGGCGATGGTGGTCGGCTGCGCGTCGTCCGTGGGCACGGGCTCTTTGAGTTTGACGATCGCGACGTCGGCGTCGAGCCAGAAGTCGTCCAGGTCGGAGCGCAAACTCGTGCGAGCGAAGCGCTCATCTGCTTGACCAGGCGGAATCTTGCCGTTCTTGTTGTAAGACGTCCATTGTTCGATGGGGTATCGTTCCGAACCGCTCGAGGTGCGGATGATGTACTGGTAGGTCCCGTCCGAGGTGCAATTCTCCTCGCACGTGCCCCAGTCGACGCAGTGCCGAGCCGTCAGGACGGCCTGCGACGTGACGAGTGCGCCCGTGCAGGCTCCGGCGCCGAGCTGAAGTAGTCCAATCTCGGGACGCTGGACCGTCTCCGTACCGCCAATCAATCCCTTCGAGGGGGGACCTCCACTCCCGCCCGAGGTGCTTCCCGCTCCAGAGCCGGGCGGACCCCAGGTACCGCCCGCGCCCAGGCCACCTCCGTCGGCCCCCACGAAGTCTCCCCCTTCGAGGCCACATCCGGCTGACACCCCGAATGTCAAAAGGAGGGCGAGCACGGATAAACCGATCGAACCAAACCATTGAGATTGACGTCGATTCATGTATTCAACTCCGATGATGTAAGACTATAGCTCATTGGGTCATCCGAGACGACAGAGCGCGCCACACGTCCCCGCCGTACGAGACGAATATCTCGTCCACTTATTCAGTACTCGGGATCCAGCCCCCCCCGTAGATCACGACATGAATCTCGGCAGCGGACATCCAACGAGTGTTGATATCGACTCGAAAATGGAGCCTAGTTGATATCGACCTACGCTTCAATGCGCTCCCGTCGCCGATGGAAGGCAATCGCATCGGGACGGAATCGTCGCGGATGTGAGCCGGCGAGCCGCCCACGTCCGTCTGTGACATGAGTCGCTGGCTGGCACGTCGCCGAGCGATTCCTTGTGGGGAGGCGCGAGGCGGCGACGAGGGAGGAGATGTTCACATGCGCTCGCCTTGGTCGCCGAGGTGTCGTGACGAGAGACGACGATCGTATCAGAACTCGAGCACGGCATACGGCGATGCTATCACACGTGTCACTCCTCTCGTCTCGTGGTCGCTCTATCTTTCAAATCGAGAGGCTCGACCTCACCATGATGTCGCGAGCCCCGACAGACCGCGCAGGCCGCCCCGGACGTATGGCTCGACGAGAGCAATTATCGTGCCGGATCGGGAGGACGGGACGGTCGCTCGAAAACCTCGACCAGTTGACAGGATTTCCTCATTTCTTATAGGTAACTAGTGAGGTCATAGCGCGGTCGTGCGACGATGCTACACTTTCCAATAACGGTGACGCCATGAACTTCGAGACATCATCTGGCATTTTTACCTCTATTGTTGCTTTATTGCTACTCGTCCCGTCGATTGCCACCGCCGGCATGAACGGGCAAGAGGACAAACAGGACAAGGAAGATCGACAGGATCAGCTCTCCGCCAACAACACGGCGTTTCGCGGCGCTGATCTCCTCGAGCAGGGGCGTCAGATCGATTCCGGTAAGGTAGAGGCGCCCGCCAAAGACCAGACGGCCACCGCCTACTGGTCCGGCGAGACGCTGAATCTCGAGGTCAAATCCAACAACGGCAACCGCGTCGCGCTGAAAATGGAATTCTTCTGGTTCGAGGCGACGATGAAGCGCGGCTCCGACTTCTATGTCGCCATCATCCGCGGCAACAGCTCCCCGAATATCGGCGCCAGCGGCTGTACGTCGCTCGGAAGTGGTTCGTGGACATTGAGTACGCCGACCAAAATTCGCAACAAGAAAGCCCCTGCGCAGTTTGTTAACATCAAATCGACTCAGGGTGGCAAAGGGGGCGCTATTCGATGGGACTGGAGCATTCCCTTCCAGACATACCGTTTCGAACCCAAGCAGGACGTGACCGTCGAGCAGCAGTACTCGATGAACGCCGGGGCCAGCGCCCAGGGCTCTGTCGAAGGCTCGGCCGGCATCGAAGCCAACGGCAAAGACATTCAGGGCAAGGGAAGCCTGAGCGCCAATGGTAGTGCCAATGCCAGCCACAAGGTATCGACCGACTATACGATCACGCTCTATCGCTGGGAGACTCGCGTCAGCAGCGGCCCGGGAGGCATCGAGTGGGCCTTGATGCCGCTCGACCCGAAAGCAGACACCGACAATGCCTACCACGAATACTATCTGGCCGTGCAATCGGAATCGCGTGGCACACCCGCCATCATTCCAGAAATCACGTTCGGCGGTACGTTCGAGTGTGAGCGCGCTTCTTATCTCCCCGACTCGAGCGAACGGCTCGAAGCGACAGTCAAAGACATCGAAATGTCGCCTCCGCCGAAAGCCAACTGCACCAAGAGCGAGCAGTACAAAAACGGCAAGTGCGTCCCGCGCTGTGGTCAGAACGAGACACTCAAAAACGGCAGCTGCATCCCGGACTGCGCTCAGGACGAAGAGCTCAAAAACGGCCAATGCGTGCCGGACTGTGCTCAGGACGAAAAGCTTAAAAACGGTCAGTGCGTGCTCGACTGCGGCCAGGGCAAGACCGCTCAGGGCGGCAAATGCGTCCCCGAGTGTGGCCAGAACGAGACGCGACAAAAAGGCCAATGCTACACCATGTGTAGCGTCGACGCCGACTGCAGCGCAGGCAAGATCTGCACGAGCGGCCTTTGCAAAGGACCGAAATGTGCCAAGGCCAGTGACTGCGCTCAAAACGAAATCTGCAAATCGGGCCGATGTCAGCAGGTCGAGTGCACGTCGGACAGCGACTGCAAATCCAACGAGAAGTGTGACTCCACCGGTCAGTGCGTGACCAAGTCGTACGTCGCCGACGCCGGTAGTGGCTCGACCCCGAGCCCGGATGCTGGCACCTCCGACCAGTCCGACGACTCCGACAATACGGATCAGACCGACAACTCGAGCTCATCGGATGCCGCCGGCATCTACAATCCCCGCGCCGATGTCGGCACGAGCAGCTCGTCGAACCAGCGCAGCGGCGGCCAGCAGTACCGCTACAATAGCGGAGGCTGCAGCAGCACGGGGAGTGGCCAAGCTCCCGCAGGTGGCCTTCTGATGATGGCGCTCATCGGGCTCGTCAGCCTGGTGCGCCGACGCGACGAGTAATCTCTCGCCCCCACATATTCTAGCCGACAGGCCGGATGCGCCCGATGAGGCGTATCCGGCCTTTTTGGATCGGGAGAATGTCCACCGATCGAAAGAGGCAACTCCATGCGAAGCAGATCCGGGAACGAGCAAGCGAGGTGATGGCCACCCGCCGGACTCAGCGGAATTTTCGCCATCTTACGGAGGTGATGGACCCAACAAACCGGCCTGGCGTACGGTATGTAGGGGACTGACCGCCGGCTGATGGTGGCCGCTGATCGGGAACACACGTGTAAAGCCGTTCTCCGAGACCATCCCAAATCGGTCGAGGTCGTCGGCCGCTCGAGGGCCGGGAACGTCGTCTTCGTATGGAGCTGCCCTCATCCCTCGAAATATCTGTGCGTCCTTGACGTGAGCAACCTTGCTGGCCGGTCGCAACTGATATCACTCGATCATTTGTTCAATGATCAATGTCCTTCAGGCTAGACGAGTTCTTCCCACCCTGTCGGGTCCATCGTTGTCGCGGCAACAACGGAGACAAGCTTAGTAGTACAACGTCACTTCGGCTCACCTCCCCCGTGTTTCGAGGTCGCGGGAGCGGCTTGCTCCCGGATCCTGCTGCGAGTGGGGACCTCTCTGGAGATCCTCCGGGCCGCCAGGGCGACAGACGGGCGCTGGGTGGGCCTCATCGTCGGCTGCCAGCTGACGCTCTCCGAAGGATGTACGAACACAAGTGACGTTGTACGATCAGAGCTGATTTCAAAACTTTTTGCCCTTCCAACCAAGCCGGCGAGCGGAAACGTACAAGTATGAAGGTGCTCCAAATGGCCGACAAGAGCCGTCAAAGAGTCTAGAATTCGTTGCTGAGGTTTTGAAACGCGATCTTATCCGAACACACATGAGTGTTTTCTACATGATAATTGAAAGGTGGACCTCGTAGATAACCCATTTCCACATGGGAACCGAGCGACAAATTGACAGGCTCGATGATCGTCACGTGTGAATCGGCCATCGAGCCGGTTCGATCAGCGATATGATCGACGAGAATCGGACCTCCATTCCATTCCAGAGGCTCATTCTTTCATCGCTCGAGCCCCTCCTGGACGAGCCCGCCCACTCGTTCTGGAGAACGCAGATGGACATGATGAGGACCTTCGATCCGCACCACTTCGAGTTCGTCGACCGCATCGAGCCGCGTCTGGAAGCTCTTCTCGTCGACGGGCCATCCTTCGGAGGGACGAATCAGTCGAGTGGGGGAGTCGATCTCACCGAGGAAGGCCAACACCTGCGGTTCGGTCAGACGCAACAGCGAGGCGCCCTTCAGCATGATGTCGTATCTCAATCGCCACTCGCTCCCGTCGTCGACGAGATTGCGCTCGACGATGGGCGCAACCTCCGAGGGCTCGAGATCGTAGGTCTCGGCGAGCGCATGCTTGGCACGCTCCGGCGAGTCGAAGGCTCGGGGAGATTTACCGCCCAGAGCCTCGCGCTGGTCGAGCCCCTCTCGAAGCTGGTCGGGCGCGTCTCCGGGGGCGGTCGACCAGGGGCCGAGCCCGTCGATCAATACGGTGCGTTCGATGCGTTCGGGGCGAGTGCCGGCCGCCAGCGAGGCGGCGCCCGCTCCCATCGAGTGGCCGAGCAACGAAAACGTCTCCCAGCCGAGGGTGTCGGCGGCGTCGAAGATCACCGGCACGAGGTCGATGAAGTGATAGTGGCCGCTTTTCGGACGGGCGTCGGAGTGGCCGTGACCGGGGAAATCGAGCGAGACGAGATGGATGTCATCGAGCCGGGGACCGATGGGCTCGAAGGTCGCGGCGTTGTCGAGCCAGCCGTGGAGGCCCAGCACGGGTTGGCCCTCGAGCGAACCCCACTCTCGAGCGGCGAGGGTCATGCCGGGCACATCGAGTTCGAGTTCGCTGGAGCGGCGGGTCGGAGTCATGGCAGTTGGGGGGGTAATAACATCATGGAAGCGTGCTCCATGAAGAAGCTCTCTGAGAAGGAGGGGCGGTCACGTGCTTCAGATACGAGTCGCCATATACTCCCTCCGAGAGACCTTCAGCTCCACCAGACGAACGAAACCTAACGTTCGGAG
>JAQCND010000436.1 GCA_028274765.1 Bradymonadaceae bacterium | reverse complement strand
TTTCCGCATGTGTCTACGGACGAGAAAGACGAACCTCGACCGACGTTCACATTTGCTTGAACTTCAGAATGCAAGTCGCACGCGACTCGAGCATCGATGCCTGTCGTACCCATTGAGTCTCGGCTCGTCAGCGGACTGTTACTCGGGGGGCGAGGAGGCGTCCGACGTTTTATCGTCTTCGGGGCTGATCGACCACCCCACTCGCCTCGCATGTTGCCAGAAGTCGGGATACGATTTGGTCACGACATGAGGACGTTCGACGATCAGCGTGGGACCGATTGCAGAGGCCAAAAGTCCCGCCATGGCCAGTCGATGATCCTCGTGAGTGGGCCAGCGCGAATGTGCCTCGGGCGATTGACACCCCGCCGGCACGACAACGCCCTCGTTTGTCCCCTCGACGGCCAGCCCCACACTTCGCATCGCCTCGACGAGGTCTTCGATGCGATTGGACTCCTTGTATTTCAGATGGGTGGCTCCTCGCAGATGGACTTCGGCGGGCGACTGCGTCGAGGCAACGGCGAGGATCGGTACCAGATCGGGAGCGTGATTGAGATCGAAGACGACGGGAGCAGCGCAATCGTCGTCCGGTTCACTGGAGCGAGATAGACGACTCAGCATCTCCTCGATGCCCGTATCGGGCTGGCGATCGGCGCGGGGAGGATTGGCGATCGTCGCCTCACATCCGAGGTGCCGAGCCACTGCCCAGACGGCTGCGCTGCTGGCATCCGTGTCGGGATGGAGCTCTCGCGGGCGTTCGAAATCGTCCTTGGGGCGCAGCGCGAGGCGATGGCCCTCGCGTTCGACGGAGACCCCCGCCTGGCGGAGAAAGTCGAGTGTCATGTCGAAATACGGGCGGCTGGGCATCGACTCGATCCCCGATGACGTCCCCTCGGTCTGGATGTCGAGCACCAGCGGACGCCCCGTCGCCGACAGCAGCGCGAGGGCCGAGGCGAACTGAGAGGATTTCGATACGTCGACCGCCAATACCTTCGGCCAATCGTGCCATCCTCGGACACGATATCCGCCTCGAATGTCGCCGTCGATCCGCTCGATCTCGGCCCCCGATGCTTCGAGTGCGTCGATCAGTGGGGCGTGAGGCCGATGCATCAGCGTCGAGTCGGCCCGGAGCGTCGTCGTCGCCGATCGAGTGGCGGCGACGGCGAGCAGGAATCGAAGCGTCGTCCCCCCTTGACCGCACTCGACCTCGACCGCCTCGCGGTCGGCGTGTGCCAGACGCTCGAGAGAGGTTTGCAGCATCTGAACATCGTCGGCTCGGCTCGCCCCCTCGATGGCGGTTGGCGAACTCCGGAGATGACGAATCACCAGTGCGCGATTCATCTCCGACTTGCTGGATTCGAGCGACAGGGACGCCGAACGCGAGGCAACTCGTGTGGCGGAGACGGACGTTGTTCGAAACCAGTCGATCGCCCGTTGGAGATGACACATCCAGTCGTCGGGAGTCGGCTCGGTCGTGACTTCCGGCTGACCTGCATTCCGAAGACGGACCGAACGGAGTTGGCCATCGACGTGCTTTTTGTCTCGACTCAGCGCGGCTCGAAACGCCTCGCCGTCGTCGAACCTGGAGACGGCTCCGTCTGGGGCGAGCAGAGGGTGGAGATGACGACGCAGTCGTCGAGCCTCATCCGACGAAAAGGACGCGATCGTGGATTCGGAGAGCCCGGCACGGGCCAAACGGCCCCATCCGACCGCCTGGCCGTGGCTGATCCCGACTTCAAGCTCGAGGGCGTGAGCAACCGTGTGTCCGAGGTTCAAAAACGTCCGGATGCCCTTCGTTTCACGGGGATCGCGCTCGACGACCTCGCGCTTGACGTCGATCGCTCGCTCCAGCAGGGCCATCAATCGATCGCGGACGGCGTCGAAGGGAGCCGACGCCAGGGCCTCGATGCCTCCCTTGGCTTCGAGCCGTGTGAAGGCCTCGGGCGCCCCAATCCAGAGGGCCTTCACGAGTTCGACGAGGCCGTCGCGGCGCTGGGGCATCGGAAGCGTCTCCAGACAGGCCTCGACGAGCGCGACGCGATCGGCGGGGTAGAAAGTGCCGAGCTGGTTTTTGGCCCGTCCGAGGTTGACCGCTGTTTTGCCTCCGTGTGCCGAATCGACCATGGCGAGCAGAGTCGTCGGCACATGCCACAGTTCGACCCCTCGCCACAGAATACTCGCCAGAAACCCCACGGCATCGCCCACGGAGCCGCCGCCGACGGCGACGAGGGTCATCGGACGAGACGCCCGACGCTCGAGGATGCGCTCGGCGAGGCGTTCAATCGAGACGATCGTCTTGAGCGATTCGCCGGCCTCGACGCCGATGAAATCGTCGAGGTCGGCGAGAAGCGATTCGGGGAGCGATGCGTCCGCGACGAC
>JAQCND010000434.1 GCA_028274765.1 Bradymonadaceae bacterium | reverse complement strand
CGTGCCGTTCGAGCTATCCAGATCTCGAACCACGTACTCACCTTCCTCGCACACTATCTCAGCGTGCTTTCGGCCAACGGATGCCTGGGAGATGCGTAGATCACAGCCAGGGCTTCGTCCGATGGTAACCGATTGTTGTGTACCGAGCGCGACCTCGGTCTCCTGGCCGGTTTGAGGCTCCTCGAAGATGAGACTTGGCATGACTGCACCTTTTCGATGAGCTGTATTCCATTACATCTAATATTGTAACACACATCATCTGAGCCTCGAATCGTTCGAGGGAGGCTGGGAGGGCGATTGCATTTGAATACTTACCCTCCTCGTGGTCGGCTCGTTCCCCCCGCTTCGAGGGGGCACTCGTCGACTTGCCAGCAAGCTGCTCATTTCAAAGAAATATAAAGGCGCGCCAAAGGAGGGACGAAGGTATCCTCACTCCGACGCCTCCCGGAACGCCGGCTCCCAGCCCGCCTGGAATCGTGGAGCACTCGCGATTGAAGGCGAGCTATTCGTCGAGGAACGCCAAGTCATCGAGCTCCACATCCTCCAGACTCGCCGAAAGCAAGCCCCAAGAAGAGATTCGTTGAATTATAGTATCATGTCGATTGATGCGGGATCTACCTCGGGCATGATCCGTTCGAGGTGAGTATTGTGCACTCGGGCTCCTCGAAACGTAACTCCGAGCAACCCGAGCGTGGCTTATCGATCCGGACGTTTACCCGTCGTCTCCAGATAGATGTCGGTCAGATCCTCGAAGTCGCCGCTCTCGAAGAGTTCGCTCATGTTGTCACGGCTCAGATCCCGTTCGAGCTCGCCGTCGACCAGCACGATCACCCGCGAACACATCGCCTGGAGCATCTCCAGCACGTGACTCGAGAGGATGATAGCCCCGCCATCGTCGCGGAAATCGCGCAGGCGACTGCGAATGGCGTGGGCCGACTCCGGATCGAGGCCGACGAAGGCCTCGTCCATCAACAGGAGGTTGGGCGATCCGATCAGCGCCGCCGCGACACCGATTTTACGGGCCATGCCCCCCGAGTACTCCTTCAGTACACGATTGCGCGCCTCGTCGAGTTCCAGAAGGTCGAGATAATCTTCGACCGCTTCGTCGGCCCGCGTCTGGTCGACTCCTCGAATGTCCGCGACGAACCGCAGGAACTCCTCCCCGGTGAGGTAATCGTACAACTGGAGGTCCTGAGGGACGAATCCGATGTGGCGACGGGCCTCGATGGGCTCGCCGCTGACGTCGACGCCCCCGACCGAAATGGTGCCCTCGTCGGCGGCGAGGATGCCGGCGATACATCCCATGAGCGTGGATTTGCCGGCCCCGTTGGGTCCGATGAGCCCGACGAATTCGCCGGGGTCGAGGTGCATCGAGAGGTCATCGACGGCGACGAGGCTTCGATACTGCTTGGTGAGTCTGTCGACTTCGAGGATGGGCTCAGTCACGTCGACAAAACGGGTGAAAAGGGAGGAGTGGGATACGAAAGGCCGCGGCCCCCGAGACGAGGAACCGCGGCCCGTGGCTGGAGTGAGTGCGTGTCAATCAGCAGCTCGCCTGCGAGCACGAAGCCGCCTGCTGGGGATTGGAACCGGGGATGCTGCTGCAGAGCTGCTGCGAGAGGTCTTGGCAACCGAGAGGCGTGCAGCAGACGTAATTGCTACCTCCTCCTCCGGTTGTCCCGCCGGACGAACCGCCCGAGGTCGTGCCGCCGCTGGAGGTTCCGCCAATGCCGCCGCTACTTCCACCCGAGCTGCCGCCGCTGGAGGTCCCGCCGATACCGCCACTGCTTCCCCCGGAGCTTCCGCCACAGGGATTGCTACTGCAGGACTTGCCCGGCTTGAAAGTGCCCTGAGCTTGCTGGCAGAGCTGGGCGTTCGGAATGGGCAGACACTGACCGAGCGCACAACAGGCCCCCTGGCTGCCGCCTCCGGTGATCCCACTGCCTCCGCTGGAGCTTCCCCCGGGGAGCCCACCACTTCCGCCGGAGCTGCCGCCGCAGGGATTGCTACTGCAGGACTTGCCCGGCTTGAAGGTACCCTGGGCTTGCTGGCAGAGCTGAGCATTCGGAATGGGCAGACACTGACCGAGCGCACAACAGGCTCCCTGGCTGCCTCCCCCCGAAATGCCGCCGCCACTGCCCCCGCTCGAGGTACCGCCGGTGGTTCCGGTGGTACCGCCCGTGCAGAGACTGGCCGTACAGGCGGACGCCTGGCGGACCGTTCCACTTTGCTGTTGACACTGGCTGGGTTCGAGTTCCTGACACTGATCGTTCGGCAGGCAGCAGGGGCGCGTATTCGGATTGTTGCCGCCGGTTGTCGTCCCACCCGTCGAGGCGCCACTCCCAGAGCCTCCACCGCAGACGTCAGACGAACTCGAGCACGTCACGCCCTGCTGAGACGTTCCACCTTGATTCTGACACGCCTGAGGCGTGGCCATGACGCAGCCGCTGGGCGTACAGCAGGCGGTTTCAGTGTCGGACTGACACGTGGTGGGACCACACGTCTCAGTCATCTTCGGAACGCCCCCTTCGTTGACACATTCACTCGCCAGTTTAATCGAACATCTGGAGTCGTTGCAACATGCTCGGGCTCCGCTGATGTCCTGGGACGAGCCCGTATCTGAACCCGAGGTGCCCGTATCCGAGACAGGATCGCCGGAACCCGAATCTTCGGCTCCGGCCGTGTCCGAGAATTCAGGTGAGCTGGCATCCTGCGAGGGAGGGGACGTGACACCTCCTCCATCCTCCTGAGGGCCGGAGCGGATGGGCCCCTCGCTTGCGTCTTCGGAGCTCGAATTATTTTGACTCGCCGCGGGATCGCTCGACCCACAGCCAGCCGTCAGCAGGACCATGAATCCGATCGCTGTCAGACAGCGACGGTGCAATTGTTGTGTCGACCGCATGGGAACCTCCGCGCTCAATATTCGTGTAAATTAAAATACATCTTCGGAGATGCCACCCGTCTCGGGCCCCACCTCGACATCCGAAGCATGTGAACGTGTCCAGAGAATATAATTCTTGGAACGTGTGTGGCGACAGACGTTTCGAATGATATGGGCGTCCATCCAGTATAAGGGTAACGCATGCAAGACCCACAATCAAAATGCAACCGCAGATATTGAAAAAAGCGAGCAGTGCAGGTTCCGGAACAGGCGAAGTCATTTGAAGAAGGGCGGCGCACGAGAACGCCGATCCGTCGAGCTACGGAGCTCGACTCCTCATCTCGAGCTCGTCGCGTCCGGGGAGTGGAGAAGCCCGTCGACCCCTACGTCGGCTTTCGAGGCGCTCAGTCGGACTCAACGGGAGGAACTGACTCTTCGTTCGTAAGGCGGTCGAGTTCGGCCCGGGCCTTTCGCGTGATGATGACGGTCACGCTGATGGTCGCGACGAGTCCGATCCAGTAAAAGAGGTTGGTGGCGACGCCGCCTCCGAACTCCCCGGCGAAGGCACGTCGAAGATTCTCGCCCACGTCCCAGACGGGCACCGACGCTTCGGGCTGTCCAGCGGCGAGTCGAGTCAGCTTTTCGGCGAGCGATCCGAAATATGCGTACATGATCGTGCCGGGGATCATGCCGATCCAGGAGGCGAGCACGTATTTCCAAAACGAGACGTTGGTGAGTCCGAACGCGTAGTTGATGACGTTGAACGGAAGGATCGGGACGAGTCGGAGTAGAAAGACGATCTTGAATGATTCCTCCTCGAGCGCGCTGTCGACGGCCCGGAACGTCGGATAGTCCTCGATGAGTTCGTGCACGAAGTCTCGGGCGAAGAAACGCCCCGCGAGGAAGGCGAGCGCCGCGCCGATGGTACTTCCGATCGAGACGATCACGGTCGCCCAGACGACGCCGTAGATATAACCCGTGCCGAGCGTGATGAGCGATCCCGGGATGAAGGCGACGGTCGCCACAACGTAGATGACGACGATGAAGACGCCCCCGAGCCAGCCCAGTCCCTGGATCCACTGGAGAAGATCGGTCAGATACGTCTGCAAAGGGAGCCAGCGGAAGGCGGCCGCCAAGCCGGCGGTAATGAGCACGAAGAAGACGAAGCGATACCAGTTCGACGGGGAGTCGTCGCTCGTGTCGTTCGGCGAAGAGGCCATAAACCAAGGGAAGCGAGTCGGAAAAGTCGAAGTATGCGACTTGGGCACACGAGTGAACGGTTCGACGTATTGCGTGAGATGGTTCGAGTCGCCCGGGCGTTTCACGAGGTGTCTCGAAAGGCGTTTGAGACGTCGAGATCGGGGGGCAACATGGCGAGTTCGAGCACGTGGGCATGCATGCCCCTGCGCTCGAGGTCGACGATCCGGGCTCGTCGCTCCGGTTTGCCCCGGGCGGCACTTCCCGCGTTGGAGATGACGAGGCCACGTCGTAAGTAGAGCGGCCAGTGGCGGTGGCGATGGCCATGGAAGGCGAGAGAGATGGCGTGCCGGTCCGCCCACTCGAGAAGTCGGTCGGCATCGAGCAGTGGAACCATCAGCCTCTCGGGAGCGCCCGAGGGATACTCGCCGTCGAGAACTTCCTCCTGGGGAACGAGATGGTGGTGGACGACGAGCACTCGTGGACGATTCTTGGCTCCGCCGAGCCGTGCGCTCGCCCAGCTCAGCTGCTCCTCCCCGACTCGCCCTCGCATGTAGCAGACGCGCTCACCGACGAGTCGCTCATACGGTTCGCGGGCGTCGACGGGTAGTCCCCCCATGCTGTCGAACAGAACGAAGTCGACGCCGTCATGACGTTCGATGCGGGGGTAGCCGCCGATGAGCTCGCCGAAGACGCCGGGACGGCCGGGATGCGCGACATCGTGGTTGCCGGGCACAGCGACCCAGGGGAGGTCGTGGGTCTCGAGG
>JAQCND010000430.1 GCA_028274765.1 Bradymonadaceae bacterium | reverse complement strand
ACGGCGACTACAACGCGGGCGACTGGCTCCTCATCCAGGGGCTCGATTCGAACTGGTACGTCGACGATCACAACGACAATCGGACCGACTCCGACTCCACCTACGACAGCTATCTCTGCATGTCGAAACAGGACACGGAGCTTCGCGTCCTCGAACCCTGAGACGTAACGACCTCTCGGTGCCTCGAGAGTCGAGCGCGTGCAGCCTCGACCTGTCAACAGACGGCATGCTCGACGGCATCCAGGCGACGCATTCAGCGCAGTACGCTCGATGGTATCTCCATGATTACTGAAGATGGCACGACCATTCGCTCATCATCTCTCAGTCGCTGGGGCGTCGGCGCGTTGACGTCGCTGACGCTTCTGGCGTTGCTGTTGTCCTCCGCCTCGGCCCGCGTTCCCGGTCAGCTCCGCCACCAAGGACGACTTCTGAACGACCAGGGTGAGCCGGCGACCGGCACGAAGTCGCTCGAGTTTGGGATCTACGACGCTCAAACGGGGGGAGCCATTCTCTGGGAGAGTGGCGAATACGAGATCGAGCCCGGTGAGGGGGGATTCTATGCGGTTACGATCGGGAGCGTGTCGAATCCCATCGACGCCGGCGTCCTCGAAGGGGGCGAGCGTTGGCTGCAGGTGACCATCGACGGGACGGCCCTGACGCCGCGGATGCCGCTCGAGACGGCACCCTACGCCGCGCTGGCCGGCAAGGCCGAGTCGGTCGCCGATGGCACCGTCGATCGCGATGCGCTGGGCAATGGCTTTGCCGTCGACTGGGAGCGACTGTCGGGCGTGCCCGAAGGACTCGACGACGGCGACGACGACCTGTTGGCGACGCTGAATTGCCAGCAGGGTTACATCGCTCAGTACGACGGCAACAGTTGGAGCTGTACCGAATTCCAGCAGGTGGTCGACCAGCAGTGCGGGGACGGGCAGGTCGCGCGAGGGTTCGACGCCCAGGGTGGATTGATCTGCACCGACGACCGGGACACTCAACTCAGTCAGGGCGAAGTCGATCAGTTCGCCTCGAGCAGCGGCTATGTCAAACAGTCGACTCTCTCGGCGACGTACGCGAAGCGTTCGAGCCTCGCGTCGGTCGCCACGAGCGGGGATTTCGGCGATCTGAACCTCGTGCCAAACGGCCTCAGCGACGGCGACGACGTCCAGGACGCGGACGCCGACCCGACCAACGAGCTCCAGTCCCTCTCGAAGAATGGAGACACGCTGTCGTTGAGTCAGGACAGCACCAGCGTCGATCTGTCGGGCTATCGCAACACCGACGATCAGACCTTCTCGGAGGTCCTCTCGGAGGGTAACGACGCCAGTGGAACGGACATCCCGAATGTCGCCACCCTCACCGCCAGTGGCCTAGACATGCAGGGCAACGCGGTCGACAATGCCTCGAACGTCTGCGACCGGACTTTCGGTTCCTGCCAGGAGATCGCCGAGGCCGGGTGTGGCAGTGGCTCGGGGACCTATCGAATCGATCCCGCCGGACGGGGCTCGACGCAGGTCTACTGCGACATGGATGGCGGTTGGACGTTCACCTACGTCGACAACGGCCAGGCGACCAGCAACGTCAAGGATGCCAACGACTGCCAGAACCAGGGCATGATGCTCTTTGCGCCCGTCTCGAAACCCCACTACGACGCGGCGGTGCGCTATCTTCGAGACGTGCTCGGTAAATCCAAATCGCCGAAGATCTTCGGGCCGATGGGGCTCTACTCGCCCGTTCCCGGCGAGAGTGGCGATCAACAAAGGGGCCCCTATAACTGGGACAGCGTCTGCGACAACCGGTTTCTGACCTCTCATCACTACGTCCGCACCGAGCGTGCCCTCAACGGCTACAGCGACGGCCCGGCGCCCTGTCCGTTTACGAGCCTCGCCGGGGATCGGTTCTGGACCTCCGACGCCAACCATGGAGACTGGACCACGGAGCCCAACGGCGATTACGATGCCGGAGACTGGTTGATCGTCCAGGAGCTGGACTCCGACTGGTATGTCACCAACCACAACGACAATACGGACACGCCCAACCAGCACACCTACGACAGCTACCTTTGCATGTCGAAACAGGATACGGAGCCTCGTGTCATCTCCCCCTGAAGATCGACGCAAGCGAGGAACCCGACAACCGGTAAGGTCCGATCGAAGATGGGCTCGGGATTCATACCTTTCGAGGGGATCTGTCGACAGGCCGAAGGGCGTGACGATCGCGTTCGGGAGCGCCGGACTCCATCCGACGCTCCCGAATGAGAATCGAACCGGAGGAAGATTTTAGAGAATATGACCCGACTTGCGTTGCTTGGTCTCCAGGTAGTGAACGTTGTGGGGGTTCGGGGTGATCTTGATGGGACGGCGCTGCGTCACGTCGATATCCTCGGCGAGCAATCCCCGAACTTTGTCGGGGTTGTTAGTCATGAGCTCGATCGACTCGGGCCCGAGGATATCGATCATGCGAGCGGCGATGGTGTAGTCGCGGAGGTCATCGTCAAACCCCAAATGGTGATTGGCCTCGACAGTGTCGAGTCCTTCGTCTTGAAGGCTGTACGCCTTGATCTTGTTGGCCAATCCAATACCTCGCCCCTCCTGTCGCATGTAGAGTAAAATTCCCCGCTCGCGCTCTCCGAGCGTCTCGAGCGCTTGCTCGAGTTGTTCACCGCAGTCACATCGACGGCTGCCGAGGACGTCTCCCGTCACGCATTCGCTGTGAATGCGTGTCAGAACGTCTTCGTGCCCGGAGACGTCTCCTCGCACAACCGCCACGTGTTCCTGCTGATCACGGTTGTTGACGAACGACACCACTTCGAATTCCCCGTATTGGCTGGGGAGTTCGGCCGTGGCGTAGTGTTCGACGACGAGTTCGTCGCTATCCGGGAGATTGGGGCGTTCAGCGTCTTCCCCGATGGGCGACAGGGTACCTTGCATAGCTTACTCCGCACTCAATCCAACTCGTCTCTACATCTCTGATGAGAACACAGTCGAAAAGGTGACCTCGATACTTGAGCGCGCGACGAGCGCGACGCGCCCCGAGGATCAAGACTGCTTTCAATTATTGATGAACTTTTGTCAAGCATCCGAGTGCTCTGGCGAGCCTCGTATCTCGAGGAATCGAGAGATGCCGGTCACATGCCCGTGTGGGGAAACGCCACACCTCGTCGATCATTCCAAATGCGTGGGGAGATGAGATTCGAGCGTGGTATTTCCCCCCGGGAAATCCAGGAGATGGAGGGGCAGCGAACGTATTTACGCCCCCAGTTCGCCGCGACGCCCCGACGAGGAGTCGAGTTCGCCGAACGCATCGGTTGAAGCATCACTGAACTCTTCGGCAGCCGAGATAGTCCCTCGGATGGCCTCGACCACGACGGGCACCAGATCGGAGCGGTGACCTCGAAGCGCCTGAAAGTAGTGGTGACGATCCCGCTCGTGGATGACCGCCGGGGGATATGCGTCCCGCAATAGCAAGAAGTTCATCATGAGCCGTCCTACCAGCCCCGTGCGTTTGTCGAAAGGAAAGACGCGCATGAACTCCCAGTGCGCCAGAGCGGCCGAACGCACGGGATGTTCTCGGTGAAGTTCTTCCCGATAGTACGTCTCGACGAAGGATTCGAATCGCCCGGGTAGGGATTCGGAGGGGACGATATCGAGATTGTACACGCCGGGTGACGTGTCGCGATCTCGATACGAGGAGGACTGATTGTCTTCGGAATTACCGAGACGAGCGTGGAGGTCTTCGAGCCAGTCGACCGTCAGGGGGCGCCCCTCCCGAGCCTCGCGTTCGATGTAGTCGAAGGCTCGATGGAGGCGACAGATGGACTTCTGGTTTTCACCGTCGCAGTAGTTGCGACAGGGTTTCCCCTCCAGTGCACGATCGATGTCGCGGCGTGAGAGGGGAATGCCCTCCAAGGCGTGTTCGTGGTAGAGCCACGACAGCTTCAGGCGTTCGCGAAAGGATTCGCGTTCACCGTCGCTCAACGCATCGTATGCACTCCTCGAGTGATCGATTTCGAGGTATGTCAGATTCATCGTCGTCCTCCTCTCCAGGTGTTCGCGGTCATATCGGTCCCCAACGACCCAGAGCGCTCGCGCATCCCTCGGAGGAAGGGAGGACGATTCTATCACGTCTTACGAGTATAGCAGTAAGTCGTCATGCATCAAACGCTAACTTCGAAAGACATCGCGCTCGACGCGAGGATGCTTCTCACACAGACGCGAGCCGACCGGGCGTCCTCTCATGCACTCGTCCGAAAAAGAGGTGCGAATCGAGCTCGAGACGTCTTCTGAGGTACGCTCGCCCGTACCGGTCACTTCGGGTATCTCATGGCGGTGTCGAGGCGAGATATCACCTTGTTTTTGCCCTCGACAACCTCCCGAGCTCATCATGTTCAAAGGTCGATGAGATTGATATTCGTCAGGGATAAGTTATGCTCGTCGTCGACAATCCGAACCATTCGATAAGTTTTTCCTCATGATTGGGTAATGAGATGATGGACAAACGGATTGCGGTCCTGACGTGTGCCGCTCTGGGACTCGCCATGTTCACGGGATGTGCGGGCCAGTCCAAGGCTAAGAAATACAAGTCCCAGCTCGACAAGATCCAGAAAAAGCGAAAGAAGCTCGAGAAACAGAATAACCAGTACAAGAGCAAGATCAGCGAGCTCGAGGACAAAATGGCTCAAGCCGAAGAGCTCGCCGACGAGCGCCAGATGCTCTACAGCGAGATTCAAGACGATCTGAAGTCGCTGCTGGAGGCCGGACGAGCCGAGATTACCTTCCGCCGCGGCCTGATGATTGTTCAGATGCCGAACGACGTCCTCTTCCAGAGCGGCGAGTTCGGACTGCGCGACAAGGGCGAGAAGGCACTCTCCAAAGTGGCTTCGGCCCTCGGCGACCTCGAGGACCGCCGCATTCTGGTGGCCGGTCACACCGACGACGTGCCCGTCAGCAAAAAAGCCGAAAATTACGACTCGAACATGGAGCTGTCGACTAAACGGGCACTGGCAGCTGCGGATATTCTCGCGCAAAACGGCATGCCCGAGTCCGACCTCGGCGCGCTCGGCTTCGGGCCCAACGACCCGATCATGTCGAACGACAGCAACAAGGCTCGCGAGGAAAACCGCCGAGTCGAGCTCGTCCTGCTTCCGAACATGACCAACCTCCTCCAACCCATCAAACAGGCAATGCAGAAACAATCCTCCGGTGACGACCAGTCCTGAGAGGAGTAGATGTACTCATCCGTCGGATGAGCCCCCTGGCCCTGCCGCGCCTCCGCATCCTCTGGAAACCGGCGGGCCTTTGGCGTATCAGTCTCCGCCCGCCCTCGACATTCCTGCTTTCGCATTCGTATTCGCCATGTTCGACATCGTATCTCGGCGCTTTCGTATATGCACTCGGCTTTTCGGTATCCGTCTTTCGACGCTCTGTCTGTATCTGGCTGTGGGCGTTGGGCTTGTCAGCCCGGGCTGTGGGGGAAACATTCCCCTCAGCGAAGATACCGTCTTCGAGGCCAAACGATCGGTCACCCCGTCTACGTTCGAACAATCCGACAGCACTTTACGTGAGACGTTTTTCGGAGACGACCCCGAGATTTACGGATGGCACATGGATCGAGAGGGGGCGCGGTGTACGGTGCTCTTTTTTGGAGGCCAGCGCTTCCACATGGTCCTCGCCCGTCGCCGGATCGAGACCATCCTCGATCGTCTCCCCGTCAATCTCTTCACGTTCGACTATCGAGGATACGGCCGGAGTGGAGGCGAAGCGAGTGTCGAGGGACTCAAGCAAGATGCACTCGCCGCCTACGATCACGTCACGGACGCATTCGATACCGATTGCGTCATCGCTCATGGTCACTCGCTCGGGACGTTTCTCGCCACCTGGATTGGCCAAGAGCGCGACGTCGAAGCGGTGGTGTTGGAGGCACCGGTCGTCAATGCTCAGCGATTCGTGCGCGAGCTCATCCCCTGGTATCTCCGGCTCTTCATCGGCTTCGACCTCGATCCCGCCTTCGACGGGGAAGACAACGGGAAGCGACTCGCCGAAATCGACGTTCCCGTCCTTCTGGTCGCTGGCGAAGAGGACAACATCGCCCCACCCGCTCACGCCGAGGCGCTCAAATCGAAGGGACCC
>JAQCND010000428.1 GCA_028274765.1 Bradymonadaceae bacterium | reverse complement strand
ATCGTCGCCGACGCACTCGCTTTGTTGGGGGCGGTGATCTCGATTTCTCGGCCCGAACCCTTCTGGCTCCACCCCTGGGGTACGTCCCATGCGTAGCTGAGCGAGTCACCGTTGGGATCGGAGGCCGTCACGCGAACGGTCGACGTGCCCCCCGGCGAGACGACGACGGGATTGGCTGTGAGGTTCGAAATGATCGGAGACTGATTGCGATCGGTCTTGACGAGGATCGAACCGGTGGCCGTGCCGCCGTTGCCATCCTCGACAGTTACTTTGACCAAGCCGCTCTCCCCATACGAGTCGGGGGCGGTCACCGTAATCTGATCGCCCGAGCCAGACTGGTTCCAGTTCTGGGGAACCTGCCAACTGTAGCTGAGACTGTCTCCGTTCGGATCCGAAGCCGTCGCTTGCACAGTCACCGAGCCCTTCGGCTCGACGGCCTGGGGATTGGCCGTCAGCGCCGACAGCACGGGGTCACGGTTGGAGGCCGTCGAGACGACGGCCGAGGCCTGAGCTGAGCCGCCCTCGCCGTCGCTGACCGTCACTTGCACCACGCTCTTGTCGCCGTACGTTTGAGGCGCCTTCAGGACGAGCTGATTCGAGGGCGCACTGCTCCCCGTGGCATTGGTCCAGTTGCTCGGGACCGACCACTGATAGGAGAGGTCATCTCCATTGGGATCGGAGGCGTTGACGGTCAATCGGGTCGTTCCCTGAGGGTCGACCTCCGGAGGATTGGCCGAAATCGAAGCGATCGTCGGCGAGTCGTTGTCCTGCGTCGAGAGTGTCGTGTTTCCCGTAGCTTTGCCTCCGAAACCGTCGCGAACCTCAACGGTGATAGTTCCGTTGGCTCCGTACGAGGAGGGCGCGGTGACGGTGGCACTGTCGCCCGACCCCGAGACCGACCAGTTGCCGGTGGCCGACCACTGGTAGGAGAGCGAATCGCCATCGGGATCGCTGCCCTGGACGGTGACCGTCGACGTGTTGTTGGGGCGGAGTGATTGCGGATTGGCCGAAACCGAGGAGACAGACGGCGGGAGGTTCGGTTGAGTGGAGACGATCGTCGAGGCCGTGGCCGTCTTTTCGGCCTCGTCTTCGACCGTCACCTCGACTTTGGTCTGGACTCCGGGCTGGTTGGGACTCTGGAGTTCCGCTCGGTTGTCCTTGACGTTTTGGAGTGTCCAGGTCTGGCGCTTCTGGACCGTCCAGGTGTAGCTGATCTCGTCGTCGTCGGGATCGTCAGCCGTGAGCTCGAGCTCGATGACCCCGCCTCGCTCGACCGAGGAGGGATCAGCGGTCAACGAGGTAATGGAGGGCCCGAGATTCTCGCGGGTGGAGATGACGACGTTTCCAGAGGCGGTGAGTCCGCGCGGGTCTTCGACGGTGACTCGGGCGGTCGAGGTCACGCCATAGGTGTTCGGAGCCGTCACCTCGATTTGCTCACCCGAGGTGCTCGAGGCACTCCAGTCCGAGGGAATCGTCCACGTGTAGCTGAGGTTGTCGGATTCGGCGTCGGTCGCCGAGGCCTCGAGCTGAAGCGTCCCGCCCGGCTCGACCTGCGGCGGCGAGGCCGTCACCGACGACAGGTTCGGCGGCGTGTTCGTGCGGGTCTCGAGGCGAATCGTCGAGGCCGTCTGCCCGTCGTAGCCGTCGCGCACCTCGACCTGCAGATTGGCAAAGACGCCGTCGCGGTCGGGGGCCTGGATGGTCGCCTCGGTGCCTTCAGTGCTCGCGATCTCCCACGGATCGCTGATGCGCCAGTCGTAGCTGAGTTCGTCGCCGTTCGGATCGGAGGCCTCGAGGGTCGCCTGAACGTCGCCGCCGGGCTCGACCGGATTGGGCCGGGCCGTGGTGGTGACGATCGCCGGCGCCGTATTCGACCCGGTGGTGATCGAGATCTCGGCGGATGCCTCCAGATCGTCGGGCGTGGTGACGGTCACTTCGACGGTGGCCGTCGTCTCGTAGCGGTCGGGAGCCTGGAGCTGAGCGGTCGCGCCGTCGCCCGCGATCGACCAGTCGTCGCCGTCGACCGCCCAGTCGACCGTCCAGTCGGCCGGGACGTCGCCGCTGGGCGGCTCCGGAGTATCGGCGTTGTCGTTGCCGTCGTCATCCGATCCGGAGGCCGCATCGTCGAACATGCCTCCGGCATCGTCCGTCCCGATCGACGCGTCCGACGCCCCGGGCGCGGAGCCCGTATCGCTGACTCTCCCCGTATCTTCAGAGGGCTCGGACGATGTGTCGCGTGTACTCGCATCGCGATCGGTGACGTTGGTCGTATCCCGAGCTCCGTCGCTGCCGGCATCGTGATTCAGTCTCTGGCTCTGGGTGCTCGCCTTGCCCGCATCGCCCGCACTCGTCTCTCCGTCGGCAGGCCCGGCGACGACGGCGAGCTGGACCGAATCACCGGGATGAACCGTCTCGGACGTGCTCTCGAGACTCTCGATTTGGGGCTCGACGGGAGGATCGGGCGGGGCCGTGCGTTGCTCGGTGTTGCAGGCGACCAAAAAGGCCACTGCTCCCATCGAGGCGAGCAATTTGATGTCAAGGTATGTCGATCCCATCTCGAGCCTCCAAAATTCCGTGGTGTTTGACGATTTCGAGAGTATCGTCTCTTGAGGCATAACGAACTTATGTTTATCAAACAGATGTGCCGAGTTCAAACGGGTTGAGCTTTGGATGAATTTGTTGTAAGATAATAGAAATTATAGATTTTTAATAGCCATCTGATCGAACAATAAACGTATCTTGCGTCGATTGATAGCGGTTTCACAGATGAACGAGTTACGGCTCGAGCGAGCCCCGTATCAATCGAATGGCACTGGTCTCCCCCCTTCGAAATCGACTGTTCACGACGGCGATGCGGTCGCCCTCGACGGCCAGCTTGTCCATCAATTGCCCCTGGAGACTGCCGTTGATCCCGAGTCCCCTCTGGTGAGTACCGGGAAGCGGAGCGGGCGGATGGAACGTATCGCCGCGGTTCGAGGAGTAGCTCCATCCCAGTCCCTGGGGATGACCATCGGCGTCGGGGTAGTGTTCCCAGATGATGAAGGGATGTTGTCCTCGGTGGAGCTCGAGG
>JAQCND010000022.1 GCA_028274765.1 Bradymonadaceae bacterium | reverse complement strand
TCGCCCTCCAGTTGCTCGGGAGCCATGTAGGCCGGCGAGCCGTAACTGGCCTCCATGCGCTGTTCGGGGGCTGCCCGAGCCGACAGACCGAAGTCACAGATTTTGACCGTCAGCGGCCAGCTCGGCTCCGTCAGCAGCAGATTTTCGGGCTTCAGATCGCGGTGGACGATCGACTGGTCGTGAGCGAATGCCATACCGCGCGCCGCTTCGCGCAGAATACGAAGCGCGATCTCCGGCTCGACCCGGTTGGCGCTGACCAGAAAGTCGCGCAGATTGCCGCCTCCGACGTACTCGTAGACGATATACTTCCGGCCCGAGGTATACCCGAACGACAGAATGTCGACGAGATTGGGATGCTCGGCATCGAACAAAAGCTCCAGTTCGGTCAGACACCCTCCCGCCTCGAGGCCCTCGTCAAAGATCTTCAGCGCGCCCTCCTGACCGGTGTCGGTGTGGCGGACCCGATAGACCTCCCCGAACGACCCCGTCCCGAGTTGGGTGCCGACCTGCCAGCCGTCGATGATACGATCGGACGGAGTATCGGCGTGACAATGCTTGGATGTCGCACTGACAGCCATGACGTCTTCCTCGTAGTTCGACTCCATGATGATCACTCCATCGCCTCATCAAACGGCGAGGCCTCGAGGTGAGACTCAATGTCGAAGCTGGTCGAGTAACTCGTCGGTGGCGGCGCCGTCGAGTCGGGCGCGGCGAGCCTCCTCGATGCGCTCCGGCAGGGCGACCGCCAGTCGACTTCGCTCGACATCCTCCTGATGGGCAGAGGCGATCTCGAGGCACTCCAGCTCGCGGTCGGCCATCCGAGAGGTCAGCGAGGCGAGCACCCCGGCGAAGATCTCGTTGACGTAGTCGCCCTCGAAGTCCTCGAGGAGTCGGTCGAAGACCGAATCCGCCAGCCAGAACTGCACGACGCCTTGGCGTTCCTCGGAGAAGTCGACCTCGAGGTCGGCCCAGCCATAGAAATCGAAGTAGGACTCGAGCCATCCCTCGAAGACCGGATATTCGACGCGCTCGAAGGACTCGCCCTCGTAGTGGCGCCACTCGCGGTCGATGGTATCGAGTAGGCGCTCGCCCCAGCGTCGGCCGCAGGTGTAGGCGATCAGACTCCAGGCCGAGCCGGCCTCGTGGTGGAGCGCTCGGTGGAGGCCGACGATCAATTCTTCGGGCATGACGACCAGACGCGTCCCGGCGCCGGTCTTCATGCGGCCATCCTCGAGATGCTGTTCGAGGTAGTCGTCTCGCTGGACGAAGGGAATGGGGGGAAGGTCGAACTGTGTCGGGTCGCGATACGTCTCTTGCATGGCAGTGCTCGAGGGCTCAGGTCAATAAGGGGGCAGCGAGTTCGTCGGGGCGTGTCGTCATTCGCCGATCAGGATACTGTGGGTCATCCGAAGATACGGAGCCAGTATCTGAAAATCATCGGCTTCGAGGTGCCGCTCGACTTCGTCGATCAGCGTCGAGTACGCCGTGTCGATGTACTCGTCCATCTCGAAGGCCTCGACGACGACCTTGCGGAACCAGTGCAGGACCTGGTCTTCGAGATACTCGGGATCGTCTTTGACCATCGCGAGGACGCAGTAGCGCAGGACCATCGAGACGTCTCGGGCCGTTTTGTCCCGGAGCTTCTGGTGGCGCTCGACCGCTTCGGGGTGTTGCTCCATCACGGTCTCGACGACGCTGTCGACAATCTCACTCTCGGTCGCCTGCACGTCTCGCATGATGATCAGGCGCTGTTCGAGCGAGTCGGCATATTCCATCAACATCGTCTGCTCTTCGGGCTCGAGATAGCGTCCCTCGGCATCCGATAATGTTTCGCGTATGTCCGAGTTCATGAGTCTGTCTCCTCTTCTTTTCTTTTGAGTTAAAACGAATGGAGAGCTCGCAGTTTAATCCCATCGACAGATTCGGATCGCTCAGCCGAGTCCCTCGAAGAAGTTCTTGACCTTCATGTTTTCGGCCCACTCGCTGTTTTCCTCGTCGACCTCGGGTTCGACTTCCGAAGGATGCCAGGGAACGTCTCGAAACTGCTGGCAGGCCGTCGGAGACGCGATCGAGTCGGCGTCTCGCTTCGACGGCGAGGCCTCGCTCGAGTCGGAGGACGCCGAGGGCGGCTCGGCCCAGGCGACCTCCTGGAATCGCCCCCGGACTGAGTCTTCGGTATGCGATGTCCCAGCTCCCGTAGTCGAGGTTTGAGAGCGGGCCATCGACGAGCGTTCGGCCAGTCCGGCGATCGAGTCACGAGCGAGGCTCGAGGCACTGGATGGGTTGGATGTCGTCATTGGTCGATCTCCTCGGTCTCCAGGCGCCGAACAATGTCGGAGGCCTGCGCACCCTCGTTGAGCCAGAATTCAGCCGCGTCCACCTGGTCCTCCGTGCCGATCAGAAATCGACAGTGATCCTCGCCCATCGCGTAGCACTGGATCTCGATGCCATTGAGCTCGCGGGAGACGATGTGGGTCATTGCGCCGGCGAGCATCCCGGCGTACATGTGACAGACGGGCTTGCCGACCTGCTCGAGGCTCTGAGCAACCGCCGAATTGTAGAGACGCACCATGATGTATCCCTGGTCGACCCGCGAGAGATCGACCTCCCAGTTCCCCCAGCCGGCGGACTGGAGCGGCCACCACCAGGATTCGAGGACGAACTGGACGTTCATCTCCCGCATCGGGCACTGGTATTCCTCGGCGATGCGGTCCTCGAAGCGCTTCATGTCGAGCTTTCCCCATTCGAGGCCGCACTGATACATGATGATCGAGCTGGCCTCGCCGACCTCGGTCTCCAGTCCCTGCTGGAGTCCGACGATGAAGTCTTCGGTCGCCATCATGGCCGTGCCGCCCCAGCCGAGCTCCAGGCCGGTTCCCTCGGTCTTGTGCTGAAGGAACGTATCGATATCGTAATAGTTGTGCCGTCGTGTCCCGTCGGTGGTATCCAACGGAACCGCCTCGTTCTGTTCGGTCATCTCACACCTCGTGTGATCGTCAGGGTTGTCATTGCACTCCTCGCGTCGGGGCCAGCAATCTCCCCCCTCGTGCGCTGCCCACCTGTCG
This sequence comes from Bradymonadaceae bacterium, assembly GCA_028274765.1. Classification (GTDB taxonomy): domain Bacteria; phylum Myxococcota_A; class Bradymonadia; order Bradymonadales; family Bradymonadaceae; genus CAJXPB01. The sequence goes on along the minus strand of JAQCND010000022.1, from coordinate 407 downwards.
TGCTGCATCGTCACAGAACGTCTTCGGTATCCTCCTCGGAGAGTTCGAACTGGACGTCTTCGAGTTCCCGAATGCGACTCCGGGTGATGATTTTGCCCTCCTCGATGAGGATGCGACCATCTTCGGGATGGCGGATGTCGGTTTGAGCTCGCCGACCGATCAGATCCTCGATATCCTGCAGGTCCTCGGGATACATGCCTTCGGGGACACGCACGACGACGCCCTCGCCCTGGACTTCGGCCTGGCAGGCGAGTCGACTGTTGCCCTCGCGATGCGAGAGCCGGCCGAGCGTGCGACGCTCTCGCTTTTCGACGTCCGAGAGTTGTTCCATCCCGTCCTCGACATAGACGTGGCATGTGGCACAGCGTCCGCGTCCCCCACAGGCCATCATGACGTCGAGCTGTTCG
>JAQCND010000410.1 GCA_028274765.1 Bradymonadaceae bacterium | reverse complement strand
CAGGGACGAGTGAGGCGGCAAATGCCCACGCCCCGAAGCGCATCGTCCACTCCTCGTCGACAGCGGCATATGCGCCGAGGGCGATATAAGCCATGAACAAGAGCCCGTGCATCCATCCGGTGACCTCGACGACTTCGGGGTGGCCGGCGAGATATTTGAGGGGCATCCCGATGACGACGAGGACGACATACGACACGCCCTCGGCGAGGGCAACGTACCGAAATGGTGTCAGTGGATCGAACACAGCCATGCCTCGAGCGTGGGGAGGATGAGCGTGTTGGCGAATATCGGTGTCGTGGACGATGACGACGAGCTCAAGGGGCCAGCGCTCATTTCCGCATCGAGTCGGCCAGCATGTCCGGCCGTTCGAACGACCTTACCACTCGATCGGCTCACCGGCCCAGTCGAAAAATTCGCCCGAATCGTCCGGGTCGAGATCGTCGACGACGGAAAACAGGTAGTCAACCGCCTCCTCGCGGGTAAAGAGCTGCTCCTCCGGGACGTTCGACTGAAACGGCTCTGAAAGGTTGGTGTCGACCGTCCCCGGATGCAAGGCCACGCAGATGGCCTCGGGAGCCTTGCGTCCCATCTCGATGGCGAGTGTCCGGGTGAACTGGTTTTGAGCCGCCTTCGAGGCCCGATAGCCGTACCATCCGCCGCGCCGGTTGTCGTCGATGCTCCCGACTCGGGCGGACATGTTGGCGAGGACGGCGCGCCGCCCGTGGCGGAACAACGACACGAAGTGCTTGGCGACCAGCAGCGGGCCGATGGAGTTGACCGCGAAGCTGTGTTGCAGCAGGCCGGGATCGATGTCGTCGAGCGATTTTTCGGGCTGGAGCCCCACCGAATCGTCGTGCAGGACGCCGGCGACGTTGAACAGGAAGTCGAGTTCGTCGAGCTGAGCGTCGATCTCCTCGGCGGCATCGGCGACACTCGCCTCGTCGGTGACGTCCATCGGCACGAGCTGGAGTCGTTCGGGATGTTTCATCGACATCCGCTCGAGTTCACGGCTGTCGTGCGGCGTCCGCGAGGTGGCGACGACGGTCTCGATGCCGTCGTGGGCCAGCAGTTGACGGACCATCTCCAGCCCGATGCCGCGGCTCGCGCCCTGAATCATTGCGTTGAACGGAGTTTCGAAGTTTTGAAGCGTGTGCATGAGTGATTCTGGGGAATGTGAGGAACGTCTTCGGCGAGTCGATGACGATCACGCACTTGGAGTTCGCTTCAAAACGTCTCGTCATGCGAACCAAGCTGGCGGGGACGGATAATGTCCGAGGTTTTGAAATAAGCTCTCAAGGAGAGGGCTGGCAACTCGGACACAAGAAAACGTTCCGGCCGCCGTGCTCCTCGCAGACGATCTCGTCGTCACATCGCGGACATTCACCGTCGTCTCGTTCGTAGGCGTAGTGGCGACCGCAGGCGGTCTCGTCGCCCTTCTGATCGGCATAAGCCAACAGTTCCTCGTCGTCGACCGTCGTGCCCTTTTTTTCGTACGCTCGCCGGATAAGTCGATGGGTCGCCTCCGCCAGCTCTCGTCGCTCGTCCGAGTCCATCCCGCCGAGCTTCTCGCGCGGATGCGTCGCCTCGGACCAGAGAATTTCGCTGCGCAGGTAGTTGCCGATGCCGGCGACGAACCCCTGGTCGAGCAGAAGCGTGGCGAGCTGGCGACGATGGAAGTCGGTTGCCTCGAAGCGCTCGACGATGTCGGCCTCGTCGGTCTCGCGCCCCAGTGGATCGGGGCCGAGCTTCTTCAGATACGAATGGTCGTCGAGCTCGTCATCCTGCAGCACTTCGATCTGGGTGGCACTGTACAGGTAGGCCGAATGGTAGTCGTTGGTGATTTCGAGTCGGAGCTGGCGATTCGTGTCGGGGAGGTCGCCCGCCTGCCGGATCATCCACTTTCCGTAGAGTTGGTTGTGGCTGTAGATGTTCCAGCCGCCCTCGAACCGGGTCAAAAGGGCCTTGCCATGCGCCTCGACACGCCGAACGGAACGTCCCTGGAGCGTCGCCTCGTGCTCCTTAAACTCGTCCAGATCGTGAAACTCCACGGTGTCGGCCGGGTGTCCGACGAGCGCGTCGGCGATGGCGTCGGCGGAGCGATGAATTTCGGGTCCTTCGGGCATCGTACGACTCCTGTGATGCAGTCCATTCAGTACAACGTATCAAACGTATGGCCCGAGAGCTTCGGAGACCGGCGACGCCCCCCTCGAGAGGAACGGATATTAACGTCTCGACGCATCGGTCGTCTCCAGTCGAACACGGGCTCGTTTGAGATGCACGAGCCCCGCTGTTTGCTTCGGTGAAGCTCGAGGTCGCTCGACATGCAAGTGGGCGCCACGTCCGGTCGGGGCTCTTCTCATGGATGTCCTGCAATGCGTCGTTCCGGACATGCGACGGGCACTCATGCCGATTCAGTGCCCCTTTTCATCCTTCTCGCCCGCTCCCATCACGCTGGAGACGCCGCCGACGAGCGGAAGGGCGACGAGGCCGACCGCGATGCCGAGTACCCCGTTGAGCGCATAGGCCGTCACGGGTTCGAGGGCTCCGGTCGAGTGGGCGGCCGTCTTGATGACCTTGTGGATCGCCTCGATGTTATGGTTGTAGATGCCGCCGCCCACCAGCAGCATGGCGGCCGTCCCGAAGATGCTGAGTCCCTTCATGAACTTCGGCGACCCGTGGACCAGTCCATCGCCGATCGTCTCGAGAAATCCACCTTTTTTGCGCAGTTTCAGCCCGAGATCGTCGACTTTGACGATGAGCGCCACCAGTCCGTAGATGACGAGAACGACGCCAAATCCAATCGCCGATAGCGTTCCGAGTTGGACGGCCAGCGATGCGTTCGGCATGTTTTCGGTGACTGCCTTGAGGGCGAGGACGATGATCTCGGCCGACAGAACAAAATCAGTCCTGATGGCGCCCCAGATCTTTTTCTCCTCGTATTTTTTCATGTCGACCTCCCCGTCCCGAAAGGCCTTCCGGAGCTCCTCCTTTTCTTTTTCTTTCTCCTTCTTGTGGAAGAGGCTGTGGTAGATCTTGTGGACCCCTTCGTAGGCGAGATAGGTCCCGCCGATGAGGAGTAACGGGGTCAGCAACCACTTCGCGTAGACACTCAACAGGAGCGCGGCCGGAATCAGGATAACCTTGTTGACAGTCGCCCCTTTGGCGACCTCCCAGATGACCGGTAATTCTCGGTTGGCGGAGAATCCGGTGACCTGATCGGCATTGACCGCCAGGTCGTCGCCCACCAGGCCGGCGGTCTTCTTGGCCGCCGCCTTCGTCATCACGGAGACGTCGTCGAGGACGGTGGCGATGTCGTCGAAGAGCGCGAGGAGGTTGGCTGCAGCCATGGGACTGTCGGGATGTTGGACTGAAACGAAGCAGTTGCGAAAATGGGGCTCAACACCCGGAACTATGGTGGTCAGCGGTCCTGAAGGCAAGGTCGAATGGTCGGACGGACAGGGCTCGCATGGGACGTATCAACGACATGATGAGACGCTCCTCCTGTCGGAGTACGTCTTATCGCCTCGCTCCTCTCGAAAAGGAGTCGCTCGGCAATCGGCCAGCAAGGGGGCTCACGTCACAGACGCACAGGCATGTCATGGAGATATCAAGGCGCTCCCAAGAGACGTCATGGGGCGTGAAGCTCGGCCGCCTTCGGGAGCGCCCTTGTACTTCCTCCGGAAGTGGGCTCCCAACCGGCTTACATCTGGGGAGACGTGGCTCGCATGCGATTGCCCTCGTTGGACGGATGGTGGCTCGAGAGGATAGAGCGCACTATTCACTCGACTCCCTTCTCAAACGACTGGAGAACCTCGGCCAACTCGTCTGCCACGTTCTCCACGTCTTCGACGACTTCGTCCAGGGACTCGTCCTCTTGCCACGCCTCGAGTATTCGCTCGAGTCGGTCGAATTTTTGCCGCAGCAGAGCGTGATCCCAGGTCGTCTCCGGTGGCTTTAGCTCCTCCGCCCGTTCGAGGTGCCCGCGCCCCATCTCCAACAGACGTTCCATCCCTCTCTGCATCGCCGCCTCCTCCCGGTCGTCCGAGGCCTGACGCACCTTGTAGCAGGCGGCGGCAAACTGGATGAGCGCCTGGGTCGCCTCGCGGGCTGACGACTCCGGCAGTCCTCGCCAGACGTCTTCCCATCCCTCGTGCGCCTCCCAGAACGCTCCATCCGCCAGATCCTCGACACCTCGTTGCCACGCCTCGTCACTCATCGTGCCACCTCCATCCATCCGAGTTTCGCCATTCGACCCATATTATCCTGACGTACCGCCGAGCGAGCTTGCAAACCGTACACGACGACACGTTGCCCCGGCGACTGGAAGCTCGTCGGGGGGCTGTCGCCCCGTAAGAGCGCATTTCCACATCTCATGTATGGGTTCTGGACGCCCTGGCGACGATCATTGCGGTCGGACTAACTCTCTGCAGTGCCGGCTCTCAGCTGGCTTGGTTTGAAGAGCAAAAGGTTTTGAAACCGGCTTTCAAGCGGGACGGCCCGACTGCTCGCTCCGCGGGGAGGTCTGCGACAGCGACGGCTCGTGCTGCAACGGTTCGTGTCGGAGCGACGAGACGTGTGGACCGGAGTGTCGCCCCACGGGTATCCACTGCCGTCGCGCTCGCGACTGCTGTTCGAGGACCTGCAACCGAAGCGCCGGTGAGCGTAATTGAACCACGTCTCTGAACGGAGAGGCCGAGCGACGTCCCGACAGTCTCATCCATTCAGTCGTCTTCGTGGGCTCGGTATCGCTCTCGAGCCGCCCGTCGCACGCGAGAATCCTCGGCGTCGAGAAGCGTCTCGACGCGGACCTCGACCTCGTCGGAGGCAACCGATGGAGGGAAATGGCACAGGATGGCGGCGCGGACGAGGGGATGGGTTTGCTTCGAGGCGAGCCATCGGCGCAACAGATCGGCTACGCCTTCGTCGTCCGTCCACTGGCAGAGATACTGGCAGGTCGTCGCTCGGACATAGGGGTTCTCGTCCGTCTCGGCGAGGTGGCGGAGCGTCTCGACGTCGTCGAACCCCGCGAGCATGATGGCGAGATGACGGCGGACGCCGAAGTGAGGTTCAACGTCGAGCCGGGCCCGGATCCGATCGACGAGGGTCTCCTCTCGGCGCAGCCCCAGCTCCCAAGCCGCCCAGACGCGTTCGGGGGGCTCGCCCTCTTCGAGAAGTTGCACCAGCGCGTCGTCGTCGAGCTCGGCCACCTCGGTGTGGTGTTCGAATCGGGGACGAGAGGGCTCGGACATGGCAGATTTCGACACGTGTCGTTCGTCGTGGGACAGACTGAGAGGGGCGAGGAGGCTCAGAGCCGACGCCCCTCCGCCTCTTTGATGGCAGCTATCATGGCGCCGCCTCGATCGAGCACCTCGTCGGCGTACTGCACCATGAGATTGTTGGGGGCGGCCATCGGACGATCCTCGATCACGGCCTCCAGAGCCTCTCGTTCCTCGCCCGGCGGGCGCGAGACGCACTGGAGGATGAAGGCGGCAGCGGTCGAGCGGCTGACCCCCGCCGCGCAGTGACAGTAGATCAAGTCGGACTCCATCATCGCCTCGGAGGCGGCCAGCAGCTTCTGGATGTGGTTGGGCTGGGGCGGATGGATGCGTCGATCGCCGAGGCCGACGTCGTGAGAGATGATGTCGTCGAACTGCAGGCGTAAATGTAGAGGATTGTCGGGCTCGAACCCCTCGGGGGCCCGAGTGTCGGGAGAACCGATCGAGACGACGGCATCGGAGGAGTCGAGCTTGGGCAGATCGCGTTCGGCGTCGGCCAACGAACGAGCAACGATACGGGGGGTGTTGTCCACGAGAGCACCTCCATCTCGAAGCACGAGTGACGTAACGGTTCGACCATGCCATTCCAGACATGGAGGACGCGACGCATTCGATGTCGCTAGCCGAGTCAGAGTTCGGCAGGGCTCGGGGTCAGATGCGGGCGATGAGGTCGCTGTCCTCCATCTCCAGCGGGGCGTACATCAAATCGCCGAGGCGCTGGTCGGGATCGCCGGTCAGTTCGACTCTCAAGTAGTCCTCGGTCATGCCGTAATCCTCGTTTTCGACGACGATTTCGGCGGCCTGTCCGACGCGGCGCTCCCGGTAGCGTTCTCCTTTTTTCATCGCGAGCTCCCGGAGGTCGCGGCTCCGCTTCCCTTTGATTTCCGGCGAGACCCGATCCTCTTCCATGTCGGCAGCGGCCGTTCCCTCGCGCGCCGAGAATGGAAAGACGTGCAGATACGTGAATGGAAGCTGTTCGACCAGCTCGCGAGTTTGGGCGAAATCTTCCTCGGTCTCGCCCGGAAAACCGACCATGACGTCGGCGCCGAGTCCGAGATACGGCAGGCGCCGGGCGATCTCGCGCATTCGGTCCCGGTAGTCCTCCCGGGTGTGCCATCGCCGCATGTCGCGCAGGACACTGTTCGAGCCCGACTGCATCGGGACGTGGAGATGCGGCACGAGACGGCCTCCGGAGTGTTCGAGCAGGTTGATCATCCGGTCATCGATCTCGGTCGCTTCGATGCTGCCGAGTCGGAAGCGCACGTCCGGCACCTCGTCGAGCAACCGTTCGGTCAGCGTTGAGAGCGTATGCTCCTGGGGTTCGCCACGCGGACTGAGGTCGCGTCCGTAATGGCCGATGTGAATACCGGTGAAGACGAGCTCGCAGTGACTCCGCGAGAGCCGCTTGGCTTCGTCGACGATGTCGTCCGGGTCGCGGGATCGGCTGTCCCCTCGGGCGAGCTTGGTGGCACAGAAGGCACAGTTGCGGTCGCAGCCATCCTGGATCTTGAGCCAGCCTCGCGTGCGGGGCTTATGCTCGTCGAGCAGCTCCGCCCCGACCGGCTCCTCGTGGGTATCGAGGTAGGGTGACTCCGGCGCGATCTGGTCGGCGACTTCGATCTGGTCGTGTCCCTCGACGACGTCGGCGACCTCGGGCATCTGGACGTAATCCTCGGTCCGCTGAGCCGCCGAACAGCCGGCGACGACGATCTGGAGGTCGGGATTGGCCCGTTTGGCACTCCTGATGTCTTTGCGCGCCGTGCGATCGGCCTGGTGAGTCACCGTACACGTATTGACCACGCAGGCGTCCGCCTCCTCGGGTTCGTCGACGATCTGGGCGCCTCGAGCTTCGAGCTCCTGGCGGAACGTCTCCGTGTCGTACTGGTTGGCCTTGCAGCCGTGCGTGATCAGATGAACCTTCATGGTGCTATCGGTCGCAGAAGTGGTGGAGCAAAGCGACCCCGGACGATTCAGTCGCATCGTCTCCGGGCCGGATGGCATCGACATTTATATGGTCGTAGTTGGAAATGCCATCGCAGTAAACACGCGATCCCCCCACGATGATCGCCACCCGTGCGATCTCGGGGGGGGGGCGAGCCATCGAGCCGACGCGATCTGGAGAGTTATCGTCCCTCCGTGGGGTTGTTGCTTCCCGGTGCTTCAGGGGGCTGTTCGGGGCGCTCCGAGGACGAGTCGTCCGAGGGATTCGAGGCCTGGTTCTGTCGGTGCTGTTGATACTGTTCGGCACGTTTGATCTTGTAACCTAAGCACGTGCCTCCGCCGAGGCCCAGGATCAGAACGATGAGCGTCACGAACACGAGGCGTTTCTGGAACTCCTCGGGCTCGAGTCCGGCTCGCTTCTCGTCGTTCGATGTCGAAGGGGGGTCGGGCACAGACACGGTGCGGCTCCTGGCAAGCTCGCGGCGAGAGTTGGGCGTGTGTCAACCATTCGCGTGAGACCACCTCGAGACATATCAGGGTCTCACCCCGATCAAAAGCATCGGTACCGGTTCGCATTCCCGGTCGGGACGCGAGGCGGCCGAACTCACTCCTCGCGCTCCGAGACGTCTCGCCATCCGCCGGGCCCCAGCGTCATCTCACACATCGTACCATCGGGCTCGAAGCGTATCTTGCGCAGGGGAGACAGCTTGAGTTCGGCCCAGCTGAGCATCTCTGAATCGCTCGATGACACGACGGACTGAGCGTAAGCGATGAACTCCTCACGAGACTCCAGTTCGTGAGGAATGGATTGAGACTGGGCCCGTCCCCTCGGCGAATAGTGCAGATCGAGAGAGGGCTCGAACTCCTGTTGTTCGATGTGTTTGAGCGTTCGCCATCGGGCTCGACGCAACGACTCCAGCTCCATCCCCAGCCCTTCAGCCAGATCGTCGAGCTCCTCGTCCGTCGGCAGTAGGTAATCGTCGTGTTCGAGGTCTCGAAGCGTGCGAGTCCCCTCGTCGGGGTCCCATGCCATGCGACGGGCGAGGGCACTGTGCGCCAGGCTCTGGCGTTGGCGCTCGCGTTCGACCAGCGTACCAACCGTATGATGCTCGAACGAGATGTCATCCTTGGACATGGCGACTCACCTCCGGGGCGAGTGATAGGCGGCTATAGGCCGGATACGAAGACCGTATCGCAGACGAATGAGGAACATGCTTCACTGCATCGATCGATGGTACGTGTTTAATAGTAATAAAACATTGCCAGGTCAACTCATGGTTCTCCCTCTCGCCCGAGTGGGGTGGTATCGACGATTTCGCCGAAATCTGGTCGGGCCCGCGCCCCTGGCCTGGCCACCGGGGAACGAGACCGAATTGCATCTTTCGAAGGTCACGGGTTGAGATTTGCGACCAACGTCGTGGAGACAGCTATCGACGCGTTCCGACGAGAGGGAAATGACATCGGATCCCATCAAAACGCCTGAATGGATGTCTCCCAGAGGTAGTTGAGGCCGACGGTCAGTTCCGTGTTGGTGCCGAATTCCCCGACCATCGCACTTCGAAACAGGTAGGCGGTGAAGGTACTCGTAAAATGGAGCTGGTCGAAGACCGCGTAGTAGAGTCGATTGGCATTGCGGAACTCCTGGAGACGCCGCAGTCTGGGGCTGTTGAAAAAGTACTCGAATTCGCTCTCGAACTTGATGGGACTCCCCAGTATCTCGAGCAGGCTCATGCGATTCAGTTTGTAGGCCGCCGCCAGCCCGAAGGTCGTTTCGCCTGCCGGATCGTTGACGTCTCGGCGGACGTCGGCGCCAATTTTCACCTCGAAGGGATCGAACAACTGGAAAGTCGCCCCCGCGATGCCGGTGAACTCGAGCTGACGCCGCTGGCGCTCGGGGGGCGGATTGAACTCCGTCTCGGCCTGGAGCTCGAGCGTCGGCATCGGCACCCACCAGCGACCGCCGCTGTTGGCTCGCCATCCGGAGAATTTGTAGAGCGTCTTACCTCGAAGCTGGTCCTTGGTCTCCTCGAATTCTCCTCCTCCCTTCTGATCGATGCGAGCCATCGCATAGTGGGATCGGAGACTGCTGTCCCAGCCGTGATTGCGACTGTCGGCCGAGATGTTGAGCTGCCCTTCGACATCGATCTGGCTGGCCGACTGAACGGTCAGCTTGGGCTGCTCGTACGCGGGATTCCCGTTGCGCGCCGGATTGTCGGCGGTGACCTGGTCGTAGGAGGTGGTCAACGAGCCCGTAAACGACCAGAGGAGTCGCTGATGGAGATCCGGGAAGCTCTCGGTCGGTGAGAGCTCCGAGGTCCCCCGACTCCATCGATCGAGCTCGCCACTCTCGATCTGATGGATGACGATGTCACTGATGGCGGGAGTCCCATCGCTCCAGTCCGGTTGATACTTGCGCTTGCGCTCCAGTGATTCTGGATCGAGCAGTTGATCCCCCCCCTCGGCCGTAAACTGGTTGGTCGCCACGCGGTATGTGCGCTCTTTTTGGAGCGGTCGACCGTTGACGAGAAGCTGATCGCCGGTCCCCCGCTCGAGGCCGACGCCGACCAGTTTGTCACCGAGTTCGTCGGCGAGAGTCGCCAGCGTCTCCCCCGACATGAGGAGGGTCATCAGGGCGTTGTCGAACGGAAGAATCGTGTAGATGTCTGCCAGAGTCAGTTGATCGAGAATCGGAAAGTAACCGGCATCCAAAAAGGCGCCTTCGTTGGCCACGGCCACCTCGGCCCTCGTGGTAAAGCGCATCGTGTTGAGGACGAACTCGACGAGATCGTCGCGATCGAAGGGACCGGCCAGCGGCTGATCGGAAGCGACGGGAGCGCCCCAGGTTCGACACAGCTGGTCGACGATCCCCCTCAACAAACGGGCCGTCGACGTATCGCTGACAGCGTTGGTCTGATCGACGAAGGTAGTTTCGATGGTCTGGATGCTCCAGTTGGCCCCGGAGTCGTCGTCGGCAACGACACGGAGCATGGCCGTCGTGGCGCGCGTGGCTCCCTGTCCGGCGGCGAGGATGTACGTCCCCGTATCGGGCGTGAGCAAGTAGCGGTAATCCTCCCGACCCTGCTCGTCGTCTCGGGACGAACGCTGTCGATCCAGCCCCTGATTGGTCACCACGAGATCGACTCCATCGAGATGTTCGGTCATGTCGACGGTATCGCCCATCGAGGTGGCGCGGGTGGCATGATAGAGCACCACGACGAGATCGGGATCGCGCTCGTCTCGCATGACGTCGAGCTGGCGCTCGAGCACCGGTTCGGGCTCGAGGACGTCGAAGCCCGCCAGGCGCGAAGGCGCGACAATCTGGCGCACCGTGGGATCGAGGATGGAGACGACGCCGATTTGAACGCCTCCGCGCTCGACCACTCGGTAGGGCGAGGCCCCTCCATCTTGCGAGGACGTACCGAGCGCCTCGCAGACGGCCTCGCCCCCTCCTTCGGTCGTGCAGACGAGGTTGGCGGCTTGAAGGGGAAGTCCCTCGCGCCGAGCCCCACTCACGAAGCGATCGAGACTCGAGCGGGTCAGTCCGACCTCCTGGTTACCCAGCGCGTGGGCGGTGTAGGGGATGCGGTTGAGCATCGAGGCCAACTGACGCCCGCCGTCGGGACGGCTCGAGAGGAGAAAGCGTCCGATCGGGCCGGGGAACGTCGAGTCGCCCAGATGGAAGGCGAGCGGCTCGATGCTGCTGGCGCGGCGCGTGAGCGCTCGATACGACCCCACCTGGTGGGCGTACGCGAGGTCCGACTCCTCGACGGAGGGATCGCGCCGGCAACGGGGCGCCGCCATCGATCCGTCGGTGTTGCTCGTCGCAAAGAGAGGGATGCGCTCGACCGGTAGCCGGATCTCCGACGGCGACGCCGAATCGGTTGAATCGTCGCCGGAGGTCTGAGCCCCTGCCGGGGACCACGCCAGGACGATCCCCAGCGCGAATCCCCCGGCGACGAGGCGAAGAAACATGTCGTGCATCAACCCGCCTTCTGATCCTGATCGGGAAGGTCGGTGTCGTTGTCGTCTTCGGTCATATCGAAAAACTCGACCGTGCGGTACGGATAAGGGATCTCGATATCGGCCTCGTCGAGCGCGTATTTGACGCGCGTCGCCACCTCGTTTTGGGCTCGAGCGACCGAAGCAGCTCGGGAATCGGTCCAGTATCGGACGTTGAAGTTGACCGAACTGTCCCCGTGCGAGGAGACATAGATCTGAGGCTCCGGGTTGTCGAGGACGTGTTCGCACTCCTCCAACGCGTCGATGATGACCTCTCGACCCTGATCGATGTCTTCACCGTATCCGATGCCCGTCTGGAAGGTCGTGCGGCGCTTGTCGAAGGCCGTGCGTACCTGAATAGCGGAACCGTAAATTTCGGCGTTCGGGATGATAACCCGCTCGCCGCTGTACGTCTTGATCTGCGTCGAACGAATCTGGATGTCCTCGACGGTGCCCTCGTAATCACCGGCGATGATCTGGTCGTTGATGTGAAAGGGACGCTGCGCGAGGATGAGAATCCCCGCCAGAAAGTTCTGAAAAATATCTTTGAATGCAAAACCGATGGCGACACTCGAGAGCCCGAGTACGCCCACCAGGTCCCCGGCACTCAGCCCGGGAAAGAGGACGCTCGCCGCGGCGAAGATGCCAAAGACGATCATCGCCACGTTGGCGATGGTACCGAACAGGTTCTGTAGACTCTTGTCTTCGACCGTGCTCTCGGAGATCCGCACTGCCACGCTCCGCGCGACCTTCGCGGCAATCCAGAAGATGATGAAGACGACAAGGGCAATCAGAATACTGGGGAGTATCTCCCAAAACGTGTTGACATATTCCGTGAACACGTTCGTCACCTGCTGGACACCCTCTTTAGCCGTCTCACCAGCTGATTTTTTTCCATCGGCCACAGCTAGACTCCTTCATTCGAGACACTGTGAATAGCTATTGTGATCTTGAAAATGACGATGGAGTATGTTTGAGGGACGTATCCTCTTTGGTCAAATACCCTCACTTGAATCGAGCGGTCGAGCGACTCGTCTCGCCATCGACGTTCCGGCTCGAGGGAGATGAAGGCTCCAGCGGGTGTCGAGCTCTCGGGTGATAGCCCTCCTCGTCTCGTCCCACGGTACGGAGCTCGTCGCGCGAACTTCGACGGGGCAGGTCGCACGTGTCGATACGGCTCGTCCTCCGGCTCATGGGGACTGGAGCGTCCTCAGGGAACCGTGGTGCCGAGCTCGTTTACGACGAGACGCCGCGCGAGGCCAGCGGCAACACGCTCTCGATCGTCGAGGCGCCGAGCTGGAGCATCAGCAGGCGATCGAACCCGAGCGCGACCCCCGTCGACGGGGGAAGCCCGTATTCGAGGGCCTCGAGAAATGCGTCGGGCATGGGGAGGGGAGGCATGTCGAGTTCGCGTCGTTCCTCGATTTCGTGCTCGAATCGCGACCGTTGCTCATCGGGATCGGTCAACTCGTGAAATCCGTTGGCGAGTTCGACGCCGCCGACATAGAGTTCGAATCGCTCGGCGACGCGCGGATCGTCGGCATGTTTGCGGGCCAGTACGGCCAGAGGCGCGGGCCATTCGGTGACGAAGACGGCGCCCCGCTCGGCGAGTTCGGGCTCGATCCGGGTGACCATGAGTTCGAAAAAGAGATCATCCCATCGTCCGCCCTCGCGGGGATGGCGAGCCTCGAATCGGCCGGGGAGCAGATCGTGTTCGTCGCACGCCCGCCAGAGGCCATCGTAGTCGAGGGCTTCTAGAAGGTCGAATCCGCAGGCGTCGTCGACGAGCTGCTGCATCGTGACTCGCTCGAAGGGAGGGTCGAGATCGACGGTGCGGCGCTCGGTGTCCTCGGAGGTGCGTTCGACGATAGTCGCCGTGTCTCCGACGACAGCCTCGATGACGGCCTCGACGTCCTCCTGGATCGCCTCCGGCTCCTCCCAGGCACGGTACCACTCGAGCAGGGTGAATTCCGGGTGGTGCCAGTCGGTCATCTCCCCGTTGCGCCAGACCTTGGCGAATTGATAGATGCGCTCGGCCCCCTCGGTGAGCAGCCGTTTCATCTCGAATTCGGGGGACGTGTGGAGATGGGAGGGGATCAGGGGACGCTCTTGATCCGATAGCCGCCGGGTGCCGATGGGCTTCAAATAGAGGTCGGTACCGGGAGCATCGATGGCGTGTGGGGTCTGCACCTCCAGAAAGTCCGAGGCCTCGAAGACCGAACGCACCCGGCGTTTGGCTCGATCGCGGGCGACGAGTGCCTCGCCGATCGAGACGTCTTGGATCTCCTCGCCAACCGTCGACTCCCCCTCGGGTCGATGCACTCGATCCAGCGACTCGACCTCCAGGACGTCGCCATCCCAGTAGCCCTGTATTCGCGCGAGCCCTCCATCGAGCGACGAAGTCTCGAGCTCGTCGGGCAACCTCAGTCGACGACTGGCACGAGCATTTTCGAGCCGCCAGTCGTCCTCCTCGTCGAGATGACGCACGCGACCAGCCGTTGCGACCGGACCCGTCGAGTCCAATTGGTGAAGGGGAGAATAATTAGGTGTGTCGGACATCACATAAAGGGAGGGAGAAGCGCTTGCGCAGACTACGTTCCCCCTATACCTTATAGGAACGGTTGACCACAATCGAGTATTCGAGCGTTTGTTTCCGACTCGAACATTCGTGGAGAGACGCATGGCGGAATTCGAGACACTCGTCGAATTGCTGGAACAGAGCCGAGATAAATACGGAAGCAATCCTCTGTTTGGCGTCAAAGAAGAGGGAGAATACCAGTGGACGACGTACGCCGAATTCGGGGAGATCGTCGATGCGTGTCGGGGGTCACTCGCCGAGATGGATGTCGCCCCGGAGGATACGGTTGGCATCATCGCGGACAACTGCCCCGAGTGGGCCGCCGCGGCGTACGCCACGTACGGTCGCCGGGCGCGATACTGCCCGATGTACGAAGACCAGCAGACCGACGAGTGGAAGTACATCATCGACGACAGCGACTCCAAGGTCGTCTTCACCGCCGACACCGATATCTACGACGAAGTCAAGCCCTGGATCGCCGAGATCGACTCCCTCGAGCGCGTCATCTACCTCGAGGGCCCCTCGGACGATGAGGACGCCTGGGACCATCAGCTCGAGATCGGACGCGAACACCCGGTCGAGTCGCTGGAGGTCGACAGAGAAGACCTCGCCGGCTTCATCTACACCTCGGGGACGACCGGCCAGCCGAAGGGCGTGCGCCTCAGCCACTGGAACATCTGTTCGAACCTCCGAAGCGTCTACGAGGTCATGCC
>JAQCND010000407.1 GCA_028274765.1 Bradymonadaceae bacterium | reverse complement strand
CGAGCGTCTCCTCGTAGTCCGCATCGATCGTCGCAATGGCTTCGGAGTCTTCGAGCGTATAAACGGCGCGCATCAGGCGACGAAACCGGGAGGCGAGTGCCTCGGAGGTCGGCTCTTCGCCTTCGGGGATGGGCGGAAGCGGGCGCGAGGCTTCGGAGGCGAACAACGCTAGCCCGTCGCTCGGTGCCTGCCACGTCGCCCCGCGCTCTCCTTCGGAGGCCCACTCGAGCGAGCGGAGATCGAGTTCAATGCCGCCCTCGGGGTCGGGTTCGAGGCGAACCCGGGTGAGTGCCGCCTCGTCGGCGCGCTGGCGAGCCATTCGGTTGGCCAGAGGCGCCGTCAACTGGCGCTCGATGCGTCGCGACAGCGTGCGAGCTCCGTACGTCTGATCGCGAGCGCTGTCGGCGAGGTGATCGAGCAGATCCGGCCCGAAATCGACCATGACCCGGAGACGACGCAGGCCTCGACGGTCGAGCAAATCGCGGAGGGTACGCCGGGCGATGCGGCGGAGCGTCTCGGCTTCGAGCGGGTAGTACGAGACGATACGATCGAGTCGATTGAAGAATTCGGGTCGAAAGAAGTCCTCCGCCGCCTCGCGGTCGTAACTCGCCCGCTCTCGGTCGCCCCGACGTCGTTCGGTCTCGTCGCCGAGGTTTGAAGTCAGCACCACGACCGTGTGGGCAAAATCGATGGTTCGCCCGCTCGCGTCGGTCATGCGCCCCTCCTCGAGCAACTGGAGAAGCGCGTCGCGGGCGTTGCGATGGGCTTTTTCGATTTCGTCGAACAACAGCACGCCAAAGGGCTGAGCCCGCACACGCCCCGTGAGTTCCCCCTCGGGATGATCGGGCGTCCCCACGAACCGCGACGCCGCCTCCGGATCGGCGAACTCGCTCATGTCGAATCGAATCAGCCGATCGTCGTCGCCGAATACCTCGTCGGCCAACGCCTTGGCCGTCTCGGTCTTGCCGACACCGGTGGGACCGATCAACAGGAGACTTCCGTGGGGACGATTCGGGTCGGTCAGATCCTGTTCGATCGACGCGACGAGGTCGACCACCGCCTTGGTCGCCTCGGGCTGGTCGAAGACCCGGCGCTCGAACGAAGCCTGAATCTCGTCGGCCCGTCGCCCCGATCCGGGCTGAAGCACGCGCATCGGGAGGCCAGTGCGCTGGTGGACGACATTGGCCACCGACTCGGCGTCGAGGCGACGGCGAGCGCCCGTCTCGCCGTCGGATTCCGCCAGACGGGTGGTCTCGTGGAGACACCGGCGCAGAAGCTGGATGACCTTGCCCGGCGCGACGCCGCGTCGGTCGTAGCGGTCGGCGAAATCGAGAGCTGCCTCCAGTCCATCGGGCGTCACCTCGACGGGCGCCCGGGCCTCCATCGAGCGAACGTAGTCGTTGGCGACCTCGAGCGAGGCGTCGGCGTCGAGCTCGGGGACGCGGAGTCGCTGGAGCTGGGCGGCGAGGCCGGGCCAGTGCATCTGAACCTCGTCGAATGTCTCCTCGGTGGCTTCGGCGATTACCGCGATCTCTCGGCGCTCCAGCTGGGATTCGAGCCGAGCTCCCAGATCGAGAGCCGCCGTCTCTCCGGCCCGCACGAAGTCGAGCAGGTCCTCGAGGATCAATACGTCCCCGCGCTCGGCGAGTTCCTCGAAGATAGCCTCGATGCCCCGTGTGCCGATCTGGTCTTCGCCCCGGGCCGTCACAACGCGATCACCGCTGGTCCGCCAGATGTCGCGGCGCTGCTGATAGGTCTGTTGCAGGTTGTACGCTCGCCGGACGGCTTCCTCGAGCAGAGCCGTCTTGCCGACCCCCGAAGGGCCAATCAGTCCGATCGAAAGGGGGGCTCCCCCGGTGATGGCATCGACCAGCGATTCGACGAGGTCGTCTCGCCCAAAGGCCATAGGCTGACTCTCTCCGCCGAGTCGATGCGTCTCGTGGGTTGCCACCTGGCGGAGGACTCTGGGTCGACGGAGACGACCGCCGGGCCGAGCAGTCGAGGGACCGGGTTCGGGCGGCTCGACGTCGATCTCGAAGTGCTCAAGTCGACTGGGATGAGGTTCGGCGAGGTCGTCGGGCGAACGGTCGATCGTTTCGGCGAGCCACTCGCGCGCCCAGTGCTGAACCGTGGAGACGACGTCGTCGCGGGTGGGAGCTGCCAGACAGACACCGGGCACCGAGGGGAGCCAGACGTGGACGAGCTCGGAGCCCGCCAGACGGCCGACCAGCAGCGTCGTCTCGACCTCGATCGATCGGACGGGCCGATTGGGGGCGGGGCGGTGTTCGACCGAGAGGGTCGTCTCCCGACACTCGAGGTCGTCGGGCGGGAGCAGGGCGGGATGGTCGGCGGCGGGGCGCTCGTAGAACAACTCGATCGCCTCAAGCAGGCGCGATTCGGTGACTCGCGAGGCGTTCGAGCTCCGCCGGGGGCCGGCGAGCTCCTCGATCCAGGGGATGGATGCCTCGAATCGGTCGGGTCGGGGTCGGGCGACGTAGACGGGGTAGACGAGTTCCACGTCGGTCGGTCCTCGGGTGCGATCAGTACGCAATCATGGCCACGCTCGGAAGCTCGACGGTTACCTCAATCCGAAGACTGGCGCTCGGCGTAGTCGGCAAACGACTCGACGCCCCGACGCCGGTGGTCGTAGGCGTCGGCGGGCGAGGCGGGCTCGTCGTCGGGCTCGTCCTCGTCTTTCTCGGCGCTCGGCTCGTCGTCGGAATTCGGCTCGCCGCTCACATCGTCGCTGGGATACGATCGTCGGTCATTGGCCGAGATGTCGGGCCGATCCTCCTCGGCGTCGCGCTCCTCGAAGTACTCCTCTTGGATTTTCATGCGGCGTTCCTTCCAGATCTCGACGGCGGCTTCGACGCCCTCCTCGACGAGGGTCTCGACGGCCGTCTCGATGGCCTCTCGACCGAGCTTCTTCAAAAACGACGTGCCGCCCTCTTGGAATGCGTTCTTCATGGTCAAGTTCCCGTCGCTCGCATCGTCCATCACAATGAATCGAGTGCGTTCACGTCTCGTTTGATACAACGCTCGGCCCGGCGATGGGCATTCCGAAACCTCAGGTCACCTCAGCCCCCCAGCAAGACCATCGAGACGCCGACGCTCATGATGGCCGCCGCCGCGAGTCGCTGGAGGAGATCCTCCTCGTCGAAGAAGAAATATCCCGCCAGCACGCCTCCGGTGACGCCGATCGCCCGTTTGATCGTCTCGACGTAAGCGATGGCAATGAACTCGTACGAACCCAACTGGAGACACATGGCCCCGACGGCGAAGACGGCACTCGCAAAGAGCCAGAAGGGTTCGCGCGTCACTTCGTTCCACAGCTCGTCGGTCCCGCGATCTTGCACGAGGCGATAGCCGACGAACGCGATCGCCAGCCCGGTCGCCAGCACGAGCGTATGCCAGATGGGCGTCGTCTGCTCGGAGGCCGTCTTGTCGATGACGGGTGTGATGCTCCAGATCCCGGCGACGATCAGCATATAGAGACTGCCGCGCTCGGTCCACAGGGCCTTGAGCGGCGCGAGTATGCCTCCGTCGTCACTACCGGGATTCAAAAAGAAGGCGCCGAGACAGACGGTCACGATGCCGGCAATCCCCCAGACGGTTGGCTGCTCACCGTAGACGATCAAGGCGGGAAGCGCCGAGAAGATGGGCGTAAAGGCCAGATAGGGGGTGGTCAATCCCAGCGGTGAGATCTGGACGGCCCGCAGAAACAGGAAGTTGGCCGCGATATTCATCAAGACCGACATCGACGCCAGCCCGAGATACATCGGGCTCATGCTCGGGACCTCGACAAACAGCAGGTCGAGGACCGCGCCCTCGGGCTGGTAGCCGAGCTCGGCCGCCGTCACGAAGGGCGCAATGACCGGCGCATGGAAGAGCATGACCCCGGCGATGACGGCCGTCGCGCTCATGGCCTGTCCGACGTGTTTGCGCGTCACGTCGAAGGAGGCCCAGCAGAGCGACGAGCCGACGGCCAGCAAAAAACCCACTGCAAATGGAGAGAGCATACCTCGAATGAACCTCGGAGCGATGTCGGGTGAGTGATGGAGTCGGCGAAGGCTCGCCGCCGATGGCCAGAGGGGCCGTGCGAATCGCCCCTCACGCGTCTTCGGCGAGAGGGGCCTCGTCGTCGAAGAGGACACGCCGAATAGTCGAGCTGTAGAAACCACGATGTTCGAGGTGCCGATAAGCTCGCTCGACGTCGTCGTCCGACAGCTCCGCAGGATCCCCGAACTTCGACTGCGCTCGCTCGTAGCACGGACGCAGCCAGGCGTCGTCCTGCCCGAGTTCGTCGACGACCTCCTCGGCGACGGATTCCGGCACGCCGTGTTTGCAGAGCTTGTGGCGAATCTGTCGGGGGCCCCACTGGTCGCGCTGGAGAATTTCGGCCTGGTGGCGCGCGAAGCGATGATCGTCGAGGGCACCATCGTCGCGAAGGACCTCGATGGCCTCGTCGATGACGTCCTCCGGGTAGTCGCGATCCTGGAGTTTGTCCCGGAGTTCTCCTTCGGAATGGCCGCGCTGAGAGAGCAGCGAGGTCGCTTTGGCGACGACGTCCCCCACGGAGCTTGCGTCCTCTTCGTTGGCGTCGTCGGTCATCGTCGAACCCTCTGGCGAACCGAAATCATCGAGGGACACCCGACGGTCGACACGGGCGCCAACCCTCGTTTTTCGCGAACGTCGGACTTATCGTCGAATCGCCGAGGTTGCAACCCAAGGGCAGCGCGTTCGACTATCTTCAAAGACATTCGTCCCGACTCCGCAGACGCAACAAATCCCCCGAAACCGCCGAAGATCATCGATGAGGGGGGGAACGGCGAGCTGTCAGGAGGTCTGGAAGGAGTGAGCCGCGAGTCGGGTTGCCCAATCGGTGCCCGGGTCTCCCCTCGATTGACTGGCCGGTTGTCGGCGGGTGGCGCGGCCGGGCGCGCCGGAGGGCCCCACATGGGGACGTGTATCTCGCTCAAATGGGTAGCAACATCTGTGATCTCAAACCCGGGCGGGTCTGAGGAGGGCTTAAATGGCCGTTCGTAAACATCTAACGGATGAGCATGACCGAACGTAGAGATGGCTCCACCATGAGCTCGACAAGCCGTTGAGCGGGTAAGCTGGTAAGCAGGTCAGCTCGCAACCTTCTCCCCCGGCAGCTCAACAGCTTGACGGCTCGACCACTCGTGATGGCACGCTGGGATGTCTCTCTCGACAGCCTGTCCCAAGCAGATGTGTAAGGTTTTTGCGAACGCTTATTTAAGCTGGGGTTTCGCCATTTTGAGGAGTCGATAGACAGAAAAACCCGGTCTGGAGTACGAAGAATGGTGCCTGAAAACCAAACCGAACCCACAGACCGGGAGTGTAAGAATGGGCACCATTCTGTCGCTTGT
>JAQCND010000406.1 GCA_028274765.1 Bradymonadaceae bacterium | reverse complement strand
TTTCCGGGAACGCGAATCCCGATCTCACGGAGACGATCGCGTCTTATCTGGGGGCTCGGCGCGGGGACGCACTCGTCGATCGCTTCTCCGATGGCGAAGTGCAGGTCGAGATTAACACGAGCGTTCGGGACTGCGACGTCTTTGTCGTTCAAAGTCTATCGGACCCGGTCAACGACCACCTGATGGAGCTGCTGGCGATGGCCGATGCCATCCGTCGATCGTCCGCCCAGAGCGTCACGGCCGTCATCCCATATTTCGGGTACGCTCGCCAGGATCGTCAGCCCAAACCGCGCACGCCAATCACCGCGAAGCTCGTCGCCGACATGATCGAGGGGACGGACATCTCGCGCGTCGTGGCGGTCGATCTCCACGCGAGCCAAATTCAGGGTTTTTTCACTCGCCCTCTCGAGCACCTCTATGCGAGTCCGGTCTTCGTCTCGGCGATTCGAACGTTCGACTCGAGTCCGAACAATCGAGTCATCGTCTCTCCCGACACGGGCGGCGTCGAGCGCGCCCGGCACTACTCGCAGATGCTCGACTGCCCGCTGGCGATTCTGGACAAACGCCGCGAGACGGCCAATCGGGCCGAAATGATGAACGTCATCGGCGACGTCGAAGGGAAACGGACGTTTATCGTCGACGACATCGTCGACACGGCGGGGACGTTGACCCGGGCCGCCGATACCCTACTCGAGCATGGCGCTGAATCGGTTTACGCCGTGGTGACCCACCCGGTGTTGAGCGGGCCCGCCCTCGATCGCATCGAGGATTCAAAGCTCGATCGCCTGCTCGTGACCGACACGATTCCGCTCGACGATCGAGCCCGGGCGTGTGACACGATCGGCGTGGTCTCGGTCGGCGAGATCATCGGCGAAGCGATCAAACGCATTCATGGAGGGAGTTCGGTCAGCTCGCTCTTCGATTCGTCCTCGCAATACGGACTCTTGCAAGCAGGAGAGTCGGTGAGCGAGACCGAGCCTCAGGAACAAGACGCGTAAATACGAGGCATCGAGACGGGGGACGCCCTCCTGTCCGATGCCCGATGCATCTATCGAGACGATTCGAGGGGCGCCCCAGGCGTCCCTCGACTGACGTTGACGTCAACCAGTTCGAAACCACAGCAGGAGGTCGTGGTGGCTTCAGATATGCCCACACTCGAAGTCGAGACGCGAGGCGATACCGGGACGAGCGCATCCAATAAAGTCCGGGCCAACAACCTGATTCCCGGCGTCTGTTACGGAGGTGATACGGAGTCGTTTCCGATCAAGCTCGATCCCGAGGATTTGCGCGACATCCTCGACGAGGGACACGGTCGCAATACGGTGTTCCAGGTCGAAACCGACAACGATCGGGCCTTCGATTACGTCCTGCTCCGTGACTTTCAGTTCGACCCGGTCAAGCGCATTCTCACCCACGTCGACCTCTTCGTCGTAGACCCGGATCGGACCATCGAGATCGACGTGCCGGTGGCGCCATATGGCGAAGCCGAGGGCGTTCGAGTCGGAGGTCGGCTTCAGGTGCTACGCCCGGAGGTCCCGGTCGAATGCACGCCGAAGACCATCCCGGACGAGATTGAAGTCGACGTCTCCGAGCTGGGTCCCGAAGACGCGATCTCGGCCAGTGATCTCGAGTATCCCGATGGCGTCGAACCGGGCTACGAAACCGATTACGCGGTCATCCGCATCATGATGCCTCGCACCGGTGTCGTCGGACTCGAGCCGGAGGGCCCAGAGGCCGAAGACGAGGAAGAAGAAGTCGAGGCCGAAGAGGCCGAAGAAGTCGAAGGCGAAGAGGCCGAAGAGGCCGAAGGAGCCGACGAAGGACCGGGAAGCGGCGCCAGCGCGCCCGGTGCCCCCAGCGTGTAACCCGTCGGGGGAGGAGTTTTGCGCCTTCCCCAAACGACAGGCCTCGACACTCGAGGAGTGAACTGTGACACGCCGTCTGATCGCCGGTCTCGGCAACCCCGGCTCCGACTATCGGGGTACCCGGCACAACATCGGCTTCATGGTGATCGAGCGTCTGGCGGAGCGATACGGCATTCGCCTCGGCCAGGAGAAATTCGACAGCCAGTTTGCCAACGACCGCGTGGCTCGACAGCCGGTGCTGCTGTTGGAACCCCAGACCTATGTCAACAAGTCGGGGGAAGCCGTCGGTGAAGCCGTTCGGTTTTACGATCTCGAGACCGACCGGACGATCGTTGTCCACGACGACGTCGATCTCGCATTCGGTCAGCTCCGCGTCAAACGGGGTGGGGGTCACGGCGGTCACAACGGCGTGCGCGACATTGCCGACGCCATCGGGCGGGGGTTCGTGCGCCTCCGGCTCGGAGTGGGCCGGCCCGAATATGGAAGTGTTCGGGACCACGTTCTCGGGACGTTTTCACACGACGAGGAGGCATTGCTCGAGGAGCTCCTCGATGTCGCCTGCGACGCCCTCGAGACGCTCCTCGAAGACGGAGCCGACGAAGCCCAGAATCAATACAACAACACACACGTTGGCTGACGCCGAACCTCGAGACGGCGATGACGTGCCCCCTTCGTGGAGACCGTCTATCTCGCGCAGAGGGGTCGTCCACGGGCGTTCGATGTCCGCTCGGAAAGCGCGAGTCGACGTGTCTCGAGTC
Source organism: Bradymonadaceae bacterium (assembly GCA_028274765.1). GTDB lineage: Bacteria > Myxococcota_A > Bradymonadia > Bradymonadales > Bradymonadaceae > CAJXPB01. Next base: position 10,353 of record JAQCND010000406.1, on the reverse strand, counting down.
ATGAGAGACGTCCCGACGCATCGCCACGCATTCGAAGAGGCGCCCCCGTTGACGCACGCACCGACCATTTGAGGACCAAATCCAACGGCCCGTCCTCCGAGCGACCCATCTACTCGGAGTCGACCGGCCTCGTTTCGATCATTCGAGTCGCATCAACCTCGCTTCATCCATCGAGATGGAGCTATCAACCACGAGGTGTCATCTATGAAAGAACGACAGCGCGAATACGAAGTCGTCTATCTCCTCCGTCCGGACGTCACTGACGAGCAGGTCAGCTCGATCCGGGAGCGTCTCGAAAACGCCATCGACGACGCGGGCGGCCATCAGCTCAAATTCGAAGACTGGGGGGCACGTGATCTCGCCTACGAGATCCGCGACGAGTCCAGCGGCCGCCAATTCGAGCAGGCGCGCTACCAGTATCTCCGGTATCTGGCGCCCGCCGAGGGATCGAAAGTTGCCGAGGACGAACTGAAATTCATCGAGGAGACACTGAAGTATCTCACGGTCAAGCTCGACGACGACCTCATCCCCGACGAGCGACTCGCCGAGCCCATCGAGCAATCGCAGGGCGAGCGCATCCCTTACGAATCCTGAGCGAGGTGCCCGTACAACCGGGTGAATACAAGTGTATTTGCTTGGTGAGTCGTGTCACCGTGAGTTTACGCAATCTCTGACGTTCGGAGCCTCGCAGGCCCGTCGATATCGGCGCCCGAGGCTCCCTCATTCAACTCTCCTCGCACGTACGAGGTTCAATCATGGAAGTCATACTGACGGACGACGTGCCGAATCTCGGCGAGATGGGCGATATTGTCGATGTCGCGCCCGGCTATGGTCGCAATTATCTCCTTCCCCAGGGACTGGCCGAGCGCGCGACGACCGAAAAGAAGAGCCAGATTCAGCACAAACAGCGCCAGATCGAGAAGAAGAAAGAGCAGCAGCGCAAAGAGGCCCGCGAGATCCTCGACGAGATCGACGGTATCTCCATCTCGGTCCCCGAGCGCGTGGCTGAATCGGACCGCCTCTACGGTTCGGTCACCGAGGACGATATCGCCGACGTTCTCGACCAAGAGGGCTTCGACGTCGAGCCCAAAGACATCAAGCTCGACGACGTCATCCGCGAGCTCGGCATCTACCGCGTGCCGGTCAAACTCGCCAGCGGCATCTTTGCCCGCGTTCACGTCTGGGTGATGGCAATGTGAACCGAAGCGTGTGCTTCGCCGTCGTCTCAATGGCGCTGAAGCGCCGCGTATCTCGCAAACACACCACGGATCTGGAGACTTACTCGTCTCCGGATCCGTTTTTTTGTATCCATGGTGCATACAACGTCACTTCGTCGCCTTTGACGATTGATGTCGGGAGCAGAGAGCCACCGGGCAGACAGACAGGCTCGAGTCTCCCTACCGTCTTCCTCGCCGCTGAACCGAGAGGGACGATCACGCCGGCGGGCTGCCGGCGCTCCCCGAAGAACTCGCACCCACGTGGTGTCGTACGATTGGCCGCTCCGGCCTCGGAGCTCGCGCTCGTCAACAGGAGGAGGTGCTGCTGCAAGTCTCGCCAGCTCGATAATCAGCGCCGGGAATGTTCGTACAGATGCCCCGTGTGAGCTCCCGACAAACGATCGGCGTGCAGCAGGCGCTCGCCCCAGTGCCCTCGTCGATGTCGCCATCACAGTCGTTGTCCTTGTCATCCTGAAGTTCCGGCGCTCCCGGATACGTATTCGTGTCGCTGTCATCGCAGTCGGTTCCGGTCTCGACCCCGTTCGGCGGATCGTCGTCTCCCCAGTCGTCTCCATCGGCATCTTTCATACAGGCCGAGGCACTGTCCTCCGGAGCCGCACCCGGATAGGTACGAGCGGAGCTGTCGTCGCAGTCCCGATCGTTGTCGACGTATCCGGAAGGGGCCTGACTCGCCCGACAGGTCGAGACGCCCTTCGATTGACCGGGATCGCCGTAGCCATCGTCGTCGTCGTCGAGATAGAACGTCCGGCTGCACTGGACGTCGACCGATCGCGTCGCCGAGGTGGTCTGCCCCTCGCCATCCTCGGCCACCGCCTTCAGGCTCTGACTCCCCTGCTGGCTCTGGCCGGGCGTCCAATCGTAAGTGTAAGTGTCGCCCGAGGCCTGCTCGAACGTTCCTACCTGCTGGCCGCTCACCACCAACCTCACTTCAGCGAGGCTGCGCTCGTCTCGGGCCTCGACGTTCAGCGTCGTCGAGCTCGTCAGGGCCGCGCCCGCCGGAGGTGCCTGCCACTGTACCGTCGGCGGGCGGTCGATGATCACCGTTCGCGAAGCCGTCGTCGTCTGCCCCACCCTGTCGACGGCACGAGCCGAGATGGTGCGCGTCTCGCCGCCCGAGACGTTCGACAGATCGAAGGTGTCTCGCCAGGGCGGTGACGTCACCGATGTCGTCGAGGCATCGACCTCGAGGTCGACCTTCTCGAGCGAGAGATTGTCGCTGGCGTCCGCCTCGATCTCGACATTTGCCGGATCGAGCAACACCGTCTTCGACGAGGAGGGGCTCTGGAGGGTGACGGTCGGCGCCGTGTTGTCGGTTGTCACCTCGATGGTCCGCGAGGCGGTCTGCCCGGACGTATCTTCAGCGACTGCTTTGAGCATATGCGAGCCGTCCTGAAAAGGCGTGGTATCGAGTTGAAATTCGTAGGGGACCTTGGTCTGAGACTCCACGAGGCCTCCGTCGAGAAACCACTGGACCTTCGTGACTCCCACGTCGTCGCTGATGTCGACGGCCGCCGTAGTGGTATCGGTCAGATACGCTCCAGGCTGCGGGGCCACAAATTCCACGGTCGGCCGATTGTCGCAGTTGGACACCGTGTTGTCGATCTGGACCGGTATCTCGGCGAATCGCGACTGGCCCGACGCATCGATCGCCGTCGCCCTCAAGGTGTGGGCGCCGTTGGACTCGTCGATCGTATCCCACCTCGACTGAAACGGTCGGTCTTCGAGCTGATCTAGTGTCTGGCCATCCACCTCGACTCGGACGCGCTCGATGCCGCGATCGTCTTTGGCTTCGACTTCGAGGGGGGCGTCGCCGCAGAGAGTCGCCCCCGACTGAGGGGTGACGAAGGTGACGTCGCTCGGAATGCAGTCGTCGCCCGCACGGCATGGCCGTCCCACCTCGATCTCGATGGAGGTCGAAGCCGTCTGGCCCGTTCCATCGGTCGCGGTCGCCGAGAGGGTGTAGTTTCCCGGTTCAACCTGTCGCGTATCCCAGGTCCACTCGAATGGCCGCGACTGGAGGATTGCTGCGGACCCGGAGGGATCGACAGTCACCTCGACCGATGCGACGCTGACATCGTCGCTGGCCCGCATCGCGATATCGACCCGTCCGGTCACCTCGTCACCATCGGTAAGAGATTCGAAGCTGACAGTCGGAGGCGCGTCACTCGAGGTATCCAAATCGGCGTCTCGTCGGGCGTCGCTCGAGCCATCGGGTTGAGGGTTGGCGCGAGTATCCATGCGACGAGCCACGTCCTCCTCGGTCTCGGCGTCGATGGTCTCTCCATCCGCTCGCGCATCGACCGGAGCCGCATCGCTCGCGCCTGCGTCGCGCTCCCCCGACTGAGACGTACACGTCCCCTCGACGCAGGTGAGACCGGCGTTGCAGGTGTCGTTGCCGTAGCAGTCACAGCCCTCGATACCCTGTTCGCAGGTTATAGAGACGTCTTGCCCCCCATCGCTCCTCCTGGTTGCGTCGCCGACATCGGTTCCATCGGTGGATCTCCTGCGAGACGTCTCCTCGTCGCCCGATCCGCAGCCCATGCCGCCGATCAGCATGAGCATACCGAGTCCCACGACGAGATGACCGTGCGCTCGACCCGTCGATATCGTGACATTCATGGTCGTTTCCTCCGAGATATCAGATGTGTTCGCACGCTGTGGATGAAGGTCCATGCCGCTTCTATACTGTATCGTCAGTCAATCCGACGCTTCAAATGCCCCGTCTCGTCTGGACGTACGGAGATTCGACCGTCTTTTTCGCCTCCTCGACGAAACAAATCCCCCGATCGTGTCGACGATCGTCAATGGAGGGGGTTCGGTGGACTGCAGGGGGCTGGAAGGGGGTCACCGGTGAGATGATGCCCTGCGTGGCCATCGGTTCTTCCCTCCATTGGCCGGTCGCTGGCGGGTGGCGCGCGGGTGCGCCAGAGGGCAGTTAAGGCGAGGTGCATCTTGCAGACGGCTGAACGGTGACGAGGGGGCACATGCCGTGATCCGAGGGTGCATGTGCCTGATCCGTCTCGAGCGTTTGAATTGAGCTCCTGCAGAGAGCGGACCCCCTTGGAGGGGGTCTCTTTCAGGTATCGTCCGGAGCACTCGGGACATCTTCCCCGGACGTGGGCGGCCTTTGAGGCTGGTGCCGGCCCAGAGGTCAGGCCGAGGTGTTTGGAGACGAGCTCTTAGTGCCAGAGATGAGCGCCGAACTCGAACAGTTGATGCCTTTTCCTTGTCGAGTTCCAAAGGGTCGGCCACGAGGCCAGTGGGAACGATACAATGGGCGAGATTGGCGGAAGGCTCATCGGATACCCGGACCCGAGGCATGATACTCGGTGTCGTTCAATCCGTCTGTTCTTCGACAAACCCCCAGCCTAGTGGCGTCGTGGAGACGCTCGCGCAAACTCGGGAGGGGGACCCAACCCAGGTTGGTCACCGGCTCCTCGTAGGTGACCAGTTGCAATTGATCTTCCCCCAGCATGTCGAGTCCCGCCTCGTAGTCGCCCTCCTCTCGTCGGATGAAGACAAATCCCGACCGTCTCATCGCCTCGCTCCTCCCGACGAGGAGTCGCTCGGCGAGCAGCCAGCAAGGGGGCTCATTCCACAGAAATAGAAAGGCGCTCTGAAAGGGAGTTCGAGATCGCCCATGGCCCGACGCCGCTCTGGAGCGGCGGCTCCCGGCCGGCCGAGAACGGAGAGAGCGTGTTCACATGCGATCACGCTGCCTCGAGACTCGTTTGCGAATCTCGATCCAATGGTATACTGCTAGGTGCAAAGCGGCTCTCTTCACATGTTTGAGACGGTTTCTCGGCTCTATCACGGTGGACGCGCATGTTGTCGGATGCCCCCCCGATTGGGACGTTCTGTCCCGAATGCGGTGAGACGTTTGCGCCGCACGAACACGAACACTGCCCTTACGACGACACCGAACTCCGACCGTACGCGGAGGGATTCGACCACCCCCGTCATCCGCTCCGCGGCGAGCCCATCGATGAGCGATTCGAAATCGAGTCGCTCATCGGTCGCGAGGAGATGAGTCTCGTCTGCGGAGGGCGCGATCTGTCGGTCGAACGCGCCGTGACGATCGAGCTACTCCCTCTCGATTTCAATCGTCGCGAGAGGGCGGTCGAGGCCTTCTTCGAAGAAGCAGAGGTGTTTGCTCAGCTCTCTCACCCAGGACTGGTCAACCTGCTCGACGTCGGACAACACGACGCGCGAGGCTACCTCTATCTGGTGACCGAGTGTCACGAGGGACAGACGCTGGCCGAGCTCCTGGGCTCGCGCCGCTTCCACCCGGAACTGGCCCTCGAGCTCATCCGCCAGATCGCCAGCGGTTTGGCCGAACCCCACGCCAAGGGCGTATTCCACTGCAACATCGCACCTCGGCACGTCATGCTCCTGCCCGATGCGGAGGGCATACTCCAGTTCAAGCTCGTCGATCTCGGTCTCACCGAAACCCTCCATCGCGACACGAACGTCTCATCGCCCGACGATCCCGGCGTCTTTCGGTACATGGCGCCCGAGAGCCTGCAGAATCAGGCGATCACACGGGCCACCGACATCTACGAACTCGGGATCGTCCTATTCGAGATGCTCACGGGCTGGCCCCCTTTCGAAGCGGAGGATGCCACCCAATTTCTCGTCAAACACGTCCACGCGTCGCCGCCCTCTCTCCGAGACATCCTGCCTGACGGCGAGCTTCCCCAGTCGGTCGATCGGCTCGTCGCGACCATGCTCGCCAAGGATCCGAACGAGCGCTTCGACGGAGCCTGGGCGCTCTGTGATCGCATCGAGGACATCCAGCGCGAAGAGGGATACGAGACGACGCTGCGCATCGACTTGGGCGCTTCGATCGGAAGACGGTTCGCGTCCTGGAGCCTTCCGCCCGTCGAACGCTCCAAAGTCGATAACGATGCTCAGTTGCAGTCGGTCACGGACGATGACATCGAAACGCTCCAGCCCGGGGACGTCATCGAGGAGGCCCTCGACGAGTCGGAGATGTTTGGAGGCTCCAGTGGTTCCCCCTCCAACGACGAGTCCTCGTCCCGAGACGAGGACCGAGAGACGAGCCCCCCTGCTTCGACGAACGAACCCCAGCGCGAGGTCGACCCGGCGCCCGACGACGAGGCGAGGGCTCCCGAATCGCTCGAGACCACTCACGCCGTCCCCTCGGGCCCTGAGACGCCGGAGCCGGCCTCGTTCGACGAGCCCGAGTCGTTCACCTCAGATGACGCATCCAGTCCGGAACTAACCGACTCGCATCATATCGTTCCCTCGAACCCCGAGGCTTCCGATCCAGCCTTCTCCGATGCGTCTGCCGCTACAACCGATGATGCCGATGAAGACGCATCCGACTCGGATCTGGTGGAGACGACCCCCACGATTCCGTCCCAGGAAGAGGCCTCCAGTCCACCGGGGCCCTCGTCGGACGAGACGCCTGCCGGCGATCCGGAGGACGTCCCCGACGTCGAGGAGACCTGGGAAGCAGACAATCAAGTGAGTGCCACGTCTCAGCGCGATCGCGCCGGTCATGCACAGGCGTCGCCCGCCAGCGGGGAGAGTCGCTCATACACGAGTTCCTCTTCGGACGGGAGCGTGGGCACGTCGACGAGAACCGATGCCGACTCGACGAGTCCACTGCTGTGGACCCTGTTTATTGTGCTCGGCCTTGGGGGGGCAGCGGCCGTCGGATGGTCGTTGTATGAGGGAGGATCCTCGTCGGGCGACGATGCCACCCCCGGGGCAACCGGTGACCCCAGAGACGACGAATCCGGGCTCGGCCTCGACGATCCGCCGGGTGAAAACCTCGATCCCACGCCCGAATGAGCCCATCGAGTGATCGAGACAGATGCGCTCCCATTCGCTCCCACTTGGACCGCGTCCGAGCCGGTTCGTGTCTCGGTGATGGATGTTCAGACATAAAGACGTACCATTTTTTGTTACAAAATCGCATCATGACGAGTAGGCCATGAGGCATGGTATGGCCTCGCCCGTATGGCTCGAGTCGTATTTTCCTCTCTCCACGTGTCTTTTCATGACGACCGATCCGCTTCAGACCCTCCGTGGTGAACTGGACGTCGACCTGCGCGACGACGAGCTCCACCGCCGTCTCTACGCGCAGGATGCCTCGATCTACGAGGACGAACCGCTCGGCGCCGTCTTCCCCCGAAATGCCGCGGACTTACAGTCCATCGTCGAGCTGGCCCACGATCTGGAGATTCCGCTCGTGCCGCGCGGAGGCGGCACGAGTCTGGCGGGCCAGTGTGTCGGCGAGGGACTTGTCGTCGACGTCGGTCGCCACATGGACGGCATCCTAGAGGTCGACCCCGACGAGCAGTGGGCGCGCGTCCAGCCAGGGGTCGTCCAGGACGACCTCAACCGCCACCTCGAGGACCACGGGTTGATGTTCGGGCCGGATACCTCGACGTCCAATCAGGCCCAGATCGGTGGCATGATCGGCAACAACTCCTGTGGCACCCACTCGATCCGGCACGGGACGACCCGGGATCACATCCGAGAGATGGAGGTCGTCTTTGGCGATGGAACGCGCGAGACGATTCGTCCCTGGTCGCATGAAGAGTACCAGCACCACCGCGAGCGAGACGACGCGCTGGGCGAGGGGTTGCGCGCCATCGAACAGGGCATCGACGGGCGTCGAGAGGAGATTCGCGACCGCTACCCGCGCGCTGATCTGTTGAGGCGCAACACGGGCTATCCATTCGACGAGTTTCTCGACGCCGTGCCCTTCGACGACGACGGCCGTCGGTTTCCGATCGAACGGTTTCTATGTGGCTCCGAGGGGACACTCGGGTTCGTCGCCGAGGCCACCATCGATCTGGTCGAGCGGCCGGGGACGAATCTCCTGATGTGCGCCCACTTCGAGGGGCTCGAGGAGGCCCTTCGCGCCACGCAGACGGCCGTCGAACACGATCCGGCCGCCGTCGAGTTGATGGACCAGCGCATTCTCCGTTTGACCGAGGATCACCCGGAACAGCAGAAGAACCGCTTCTTCGTCGAGGGCGATCCCGGGGCGATTCTGGTGATCGAGTGTTACGGCGACGACGAAGCGGACGTCGAATCGCAGGCTCGCGAGATCGAACGTCATCTCGAAGACGAGGATCTGGGATTTGCCTATCCGCGCGTCCCCCCCCCGCGCGACACTCAGGTCTGGAAACTCCGCAAGGCGGGGCTCGGTATCCTGATGGGCATGCAGGGCGATACCAAGCCCGTGACGGTGGTCGAGGATACGGCCGTTGGGGTCGACGACCTTCCCGACTACGCTCGCGACTTCGCCGACGTCATGGACGACTACAGCACGCAATGCGTCTACTACGCCCACGTCTCAGTGGGAGAGCTACATCTGCGGCCCGAACTCAACCTCAAGGATGAAGAGGAAGCCGGGAAGTTCGAGGATATCGCCCACGACGTCGCCGAACTGGTCGACGACTACGACGGGTCGCTGAGCGGCGAGCATGGCGACGGCCGCGTCCGGTCGCCGCTGCTCGAGACCTTCTACGGCGAGTCGATCGTCGAGCTGCACGAGGAGGTCAAACGAGCCTTCGATCCGAAGGGTCTACTCAACCCGGGTAACATCGTCGATCCAGAGCCGATCGACGAGGACTGGCGAGTCGAACCCGGCGAGGCGGCGACCGACATCGAGACCGTGCTCGACTGGTCCGAGGACGGCGGATTGTTGCGTTCGGTCGAAAAGTGCAACGGGGTCGGGCTCTGTCGGCGCAGCGCCGATGCCGATGGCACGATGTGCCCCAGCTACAAGGCCACCGGCGAGGAGCGGGACACAACGCGCGGTCGGGCCAACGTCTTTCGCCAGCTTTTGCGGGGCGACGAACCGGCCGACGCTTTCGACAGCGAGGTCCTCCACGAAGCGATGGACCTGTGTCTCTCCTGCAAGGCCTGCAAGACCGAGTGCCCGGCCAACGTCGACATGGCGCGCATGAAGGCCGAATTCTCCCAGCGCTATCACGATCGCAACGGCACGCCCTGGTCGGCGCATCTGTTCGGCCGCTACCGCACCTTCGCGCGGATGGCCGCGATCTGGCCGGCCTTCGCCAACTGGGTCGCCGGGTGGGCGCTGACGCGATGGATTCTCCAGAGCTGGGTGTCGGTGACCTCGGAGCGCCAGCTCCCCGAGTTCGCCAGCACGGGATTCAGCCGTCGCTTCGCGCGCCACGACCCACCCGAGGATCTGGCCGATGACGCCCCGACCGTCTGGCTCTATGTCGATCCCTTCGTCGAATACAACGAACCGGAGATCGGCATGGCCGCCGTGCGCGTCCTCGAGGCCGGAGGCTATCGAGTCGAGCGCTTCCCCATCGAGGACGATGGCCGCACATTGATCTCCAAGGGCATGCTCAGGCTGGCTCGCGACCTCTCGAACGACAATATGGCGACGGTGGCATCGCTCCTCGACGACCACTCCGATCGCCCCGTCGTCGGACTGGAGCCGAGTGCGCTGCTGACATTTCGCGACGAGACGCCCGATCTGGTCGACGACGAGTGGCGCGAGGCGGCCGAGGATCTGGCCGACCGCTCGCTTCTGTTCGAGGAGTTCGTCGAGCAGGCCTGTCTGGATGGGGCCTTCGGCGCCGACTGGCGTCGCGACGACGAGCTGGGGGCCATCAAACTCCACGGGCACTGCCATCAGACGACGCTCGTCGGCACGGAGCCGACCGAGCACGTCCTGGAGGTCGCCGGCTACGACGTCGAGACGATTCCCTCGGGATGCTGTGGCATGGCCGGTTCGTTCGGCTACGAGGCCGACCACTACGACATCTCGATGGAGATCGGCGAGTTGACCCTCCTGCCGGCGGTGCGAGAGGCGGACGAAGCCACGCACATCGCGGCGCCCGGGACGTCGTGTCGCGACCAGATCCAACACGGCGCCGACCGCGAGGCTGAACATCCGGCTGTGCTGCTGGAGCAGGCACTGGCGGAGTGAGGGAGCTCGGGGCTGAGGGATGGAGTCTCTCATTCCAAGCTGGCGTCCCTTCGTGCCAGGGTCGAGTCGCCACCGAAAGGTTCGATGAACCCGAATCGTCCGACTCGACTCTCAGCTCGGCATACGCCCCCTACGCCCCACCCCCGGGGTCGAGTTGCGCTC
>JAQCND010000402.1 GCA_028274765.1 Bradymonadaceae bacterium | reverse complement strand
CGAGAAAGTGACTGCCGAGGATGGCGCCCCGCTGACCATCAGCATCCCCCAGAACGAAGGCGGGCAGATCCATGCCCACGTCTGGCGCGCCGAGATCGGGCGCAATCGTCTCTATCTCCTCGATGCTGACATCCCCGACAACGATCCGGCCGACCGCGAACTGAGCGAGCGGCTCTACGGCGGTGACAGTCGCATGCGCATCCGCCAGGAGGTCTTGCTGGGGGTCGGGGGCGTTCGCGCCCTCGAGGCGCTCGACATTCTACCGGGGGTTTATCATCTCAACGAGGGACACTGCGCCCTTGCGCCGCTGGAGTTGTGTGCCAAGCGCATGGAGCGCGAAGGCCTCGACTTCGAGGAGGCCCGGCGCCGCGTCTCCCAGCAGACGGTCTTCACCACCCACACGCCCGTGCCGGCGGGCCACGATCGATTCGAGATTCAACTGTTCGACGAGATCGTCGGCTGGATGCGGACGGCGCTCGGGCTCGACCACCGCACGTTCCACGGACTGGGGCGGACGAATCTCGACGATCCCAACGAACCGTTCTGTATGACGGTGCTCGCCCTCAAGATGAGCGAGTACTGCAACGGCGTGAGCCACATCCACGGCCGAGTGAGTCGCTCGATGTGGAGCGGGCTCTGGCCGAATCGCCCCGAATCGGAGGTTCCCATCGGTCACATCACCAACGGCATCCACGTCTCGTCGTTTCTGGCCGAGGAGATGCGTGCGCTCTACGACCGCCACCTCGAGAGCGGCTGGGAGGAGTCGATGGAGGAGCCAGAGACCTGGCAGCCGATCGACGAGGTCCCTCCCGAAGAGATGTGGGAAACCCATCAGATCCTCAAATCTCGCCTGCTCGATTTCATCCAGCGCCGTGTCGACGAGCAAAAGGCCCCAGATGGCAGCGATCCCGGCGAGATCAAGCCGGGGAGTGGCATGGAGCCCGACATCCTGACGATCGGGTTTGCACGTCGGTTTGCCCTCTACAAACGCGCCGATCTGATCCTGTCGGACATGGAGCGATTCAAGGCCATGATCAACGACGCCGAGCGTCCGATTCAGATCATCTACGCCGGCAAGGCCCACCCCAAAGACGACGGCGCCAAGGAACTGATCCAGCAGATCATCGACCTGACGACCGATCCAACCTTTGCGGGGCGTGTCGTCTTTCTGGCCGATTACGGACTGGACGTGGCACGACACATGATCCAGGGCGTCGACGTCTGGTTGAACAACCCTCGACGCCCCCAGGAGGCCTGTGGGACGAGCGGGCAAAAGGCCGTCTTCAACGGCGTGCTGAATGGCTCGATCCTCGATGGATGGTGGGCCGAGGCCTACGACGGTGCCAACGGATTCGCCATCGGGGACGGACGCGAGTACATCAACCCGAACGAGCAGGACGACTACGATGCTCGCGCCCTCTACGATGTCCTCGAACACGAGATTCTGCCCGCTTACTATCAAGTCGACGAGGCGGGACTCCACCGGGAATGGGTCGATCGCATGAAGTGGGCCATCCAGAGCCTGGGCTGGCGGTTCAATGCCGATCGGATGCTGCTGGACTATCTTCGAGAGGCCTATCTTCCGGCAGTCGGGGCGACGAGCGCCGAAACGCCGTAGCGCGAACCGTCGACCTGGCTGCCACAGGCGGAGGGGAAGTGAGTCGGATCGCGCACGATGTCGGTCGGCGAGCCATCGGACGATGTCGGCCGCTCGATTCACTCGAGGACTACGGCCGATGTCCACCGAACCCACGGCAGAGGTCCGGTCCAGACGGAGAAAAAGATTCGGCCGTCTCGAGGGAGTGGGTCTCAAGCTTCGACGGCTTCGAAGCGCTCCTCGTTGCGATTCTTGGCGCGCTCGAGCTCTTCGTCCGACAGCCCCGAGTAGCCTTCGACGGTGATCGACTGCTCCTCGCCCGTTTTGACGTCTTCGGCCGAGACATTCACGATCCCGTCGGTATCGATGTCGAACGTGACCTCGATGCGCGGTTTGCCCGCCGGAGCCGGCTCGATGCCGGTGAGATTGAACATCCCGAGGAGTTTGTTCTCGCCGGCGTGGTCACTGTTGCCCTGGAGGACCGAGATCGTGACGACCGACTGCTCGTCTTCGGTCGTCGTAAAGATTTTCTTCTCTTGGGTGGGGATCGAAGTATTTTTGGGAATGATCGTGCTCAGGCGGTCTCCCTCGACGCGAATGCCCAGATCCATCGGCGTGACGTCGAGCAGCACGACTTCGCGAACCTCGCCTTTGAGCACGCCCGACTGAACAGCCGCGCCCATCGCGACGACCTCGTCGGGATTGAGATCCCTGGCCGGCTCCTGACTGAAGATCTCCTCGACTTGTGCTTGGACCAGAGGCATGCGCGTCATGCCCCCGACCAGCAGGATGTCGTCGACGTCTTCAGCTGTCAGCTCGGCATCCTCGAGGGCCGTGTCACAGGGGGCTTCGAGTCGTTCGACCAGATCGTAGACGAGCTCGTTGAGTGTCGAACGATTGAGCTGCGTCGAGAGGTGTTGCGGGCCGTCGTCGTCGACCGCCAGGAACGGAAGATTGATGTTGGTCTCGCTCAGTGTCGAGAGTTCACACTTGGCCTCCTCGGCGGCCTCGTTGAGACGCTGCAGCGCCATCTTGTCATCGGAGACGTCGATCCCCGTCTCGTTCTCGAAATGTTCGAGGAAGTAATCGAGGATGGCCTGATCGAAGTCGCCGCCCCCCAGGTGATTGTCGCCCGAGGTCGAGATCACTTCGAAGACGCCCGACCGAGTCTCGAGGATCGAGATGTCGAAGGTTCCTCCCCCTAGATCGAAGACGGCGAGCGTGGTCTCCTCGTCGCGTTCGTATCCGTAGGCGAGTGCCGCCGCCGTGGGTTCGTTGAGGATGCGGCGGACGTCGAGACCGGCAATGCGGCCGGCGTTTTGGGTGGCATTGCGCTGGGCGTCGTTGAAGTAAGCGGGCACGGTGATCACTGCTTCGGTGATGGCTTCACCGTAATAGTCCTCGGCCGTCTCCCGCATTTTGGTCAGGATCATGCCCGAGATTTCCTGCGGACTGTAGGCCTGTCCGTTGACTTCGACCCAGGCGTCGCCGTTGGTATTCTCTGTAATCGTATAGGGGTAGTTTTCGCGATGTTCGCGAACCGTTTCAGAGTCGGCCTCGTGCCCCATTAACCGCTTGATGTCGTAGATGGTTTCGGAGGGATTGACGACGGCCTGACGTTTGGCTTGCTGACCGACGAAAGGTTCCCCTCCGTCCTCTGTAAATCCGACCACGGAGGGGGTTGTGCGAGAGCCCTCGTCATTGGGAATAACGAGCGGCTCGTCTCCCTCCATGACGGCCACGCAGGAGTTGGTCGTTCCGAGATCGATACCGATGATTTTACTCATAGATGGAGGCTCCCGCCTGCTCCGAAGTAATGAGTCGAGTCGTATGTACTCGCAGGATACGGAGTCTTCGGGACAAAGACTCAGCCCAGCTGCAAGGATCGTTTACTGCTGTAATGCCTCACGAACAGCGTAAATTATATCATGATATAACTGCTCACACAATACTTGCACACACGGGTAGCAGGGCGGTTGGTTCCGATCTCGTGCTGACGCGCACATCCGCTTCTCTCGGGCCACGAAGCGTATCATGTGCTCGGCGAGGGGAGGTCTCTCCAAGCGAATCGGGTGAGTTTCGGATGAGCCGAGAGCCCGTCGCTATCGAGGACTCCCCGAATGGAGACGAGTTCGAATGAGACATCGACGTGGGGGTGACGGAAAGTCTCGGCGGAAGACGACTCTCGACGACGTCCCCATCTCGTCGTCCGCTCGGGAGAGAACGTGGCTCGAACACTCGGGGGGCTCGCACGCATCTCGAACTCGATGCGAGCTCGAGCAATCAGAAAATATCCTTGTTGAGGAGCTCTTTGATGTACCCGGCGGGATCTTCGCTGAACGAAGTACCCTCGTCGTCTTCGTTCGAAGCTGCCTCATCTCGTTCCGGGGTCGCCGTCTCCTCCTCGACGATCGACTCCGTATCGAGGCTCTCGTCGTCTGATCGCATTTCGTAAACGCGGAGTTCACGCTGGGCCTCGACCGAACTTGGGTTCAATCGGAGAGAACGCTCGAAATGTCGGCGTGCCTGGTGGTCCTTGTCTTCGACGCGCAGGAGGCGGCCCAGATAAAGGTGGGCGTCCGGCAGGACCTGCTCGTTCTCCATTTCGATGGCTTCTTCGAGGAGGGTCCGGGCTTCTTCGCGCCGATCGGGCTTCTCCAAAAAAAGGAGATATCCATAGAACGTCTTGTAGAGCGCGTTGTCGGGATCGAACTCGTGAGCCCTGGAGATATGCTCGAAGGCTTTTGATTCGGCGTCGTTTTTGAAGGCCTTGTATCCTTTGTTGAACAGATCTTGGGCGTCTTCTTCGGAGTCCAGCTGCTCGTCGACGGTCGAAGTCGGGGTCGGAGAGCTATCGTGTTTGTTGAGAAGCTCCTCGATGTCTTGGTCACTCTCTTCGAACCCGGTCTCTCGAGACATATCCGAGCGACGTTCATTTCGCGTGCGGGGACGAGAAGTCCCCGACTCGTCGCCCATCGAGGTCTCGTCGCCGAGCTCGGTGGCCTGCGGACTTTCGTCTGAAAGAGAGGCCGCCGAACTCGTGTTCAACCCGAGTCCCGCATGGGGAGACTCGTCGTCGGTCTTTGAGGATGCGTCGTCCGAAAGGGTTTTACTGCGACGATCGTCCCCCAGATCGCGGTTGCTGCTCGCGATGACGTCCGATGACTCGTCCGAGGCGGCAGCCGAGGGGGTATCGAGCCCAGACGTATGCTCCTCTTCCGAGCGGACCTCCGAGGGGGAGACGGTCTGTTCGTCCTCGCGCTGCAGCAGAGTCGAGCGGGCATCCTTGATATCGACAAAGGTCTGCTGAGCCATGTGGTCGAGTTCGTCCGAGAGGTTCTCTCCGTACGTATCCGGGTGATACTCCTGGACGAGCTCGTAGAAGCGCTCCTGAACTTTTTGCTCGCCGCATCCCTTCCAGAGGTCGAATATGTCGTAGGCGTCGGAGGACTGGACGTCGCGATGCGTTTCTCGGATGCGTCGCTCGAGCGATGTCGTCTCGTCGCTGTCCTCGTCTCCCGAGTCGGAGCTATCGGAGGGCGTTCTCTCCTGGCGAGCATCGTCGGGTCCACCCGACGGAGACTCCAAGGCGTAACGCACCTGCAGAGGAGGCGCCCTCCCGTCGATGGCCTCCCCGGAGACGACCAGATCGGTCGCCAGCGCGAAGTACGCCGCTTGAAAACCGCGGCGCGAATTGGCGCCGAAGTTCGAGAGCGCCAGCTCCAGCGTATCGCCGCCGTCGCAACTCGACACGAATTGCTCGAGCTCGTCGTACGCGGCCAGCGCATCGCGGTGGGGCCCCCAACGATCGGTGCGCATGACCGGGGCGTTCATGCGCGAGGTGAGTTCGTTGAGCGCGGCTCGTTGTGAGAGGTGATTGTAAAGCCCCTCGAGGATCAGAGAATAGAGCTCGACGGGAGTCCCCTGGACCGACGATCGGGGTTCGAAATCGTATTTACCCCCCTCCCATGCGAAAGCGGGTTTGAGCGTGTTGACCATCGAGACGTCGGCCTCCATCGATTCGAGCAATGCACCGTGCTCGAAGACATACCGGCGCTCGATGGCTTCGTGCGTGAGGGTCAGCACGCCCGTCTCTTCGCGTACGTTCAGGTAGTGAAGCAATTGCAACAGGGTCCGGCCGTCGAGCTCTCCTTCGGTGACCTCGGGCACCGAGATGGTGTGGGACTCGGAGGCAGACGACTCGCCGTCTTCGTGCCCGGCCATCGCCTGTGGACCGGCCGACGAGGGGGATGCAGCCTGTCGCTCGAGTAGGGGCGTAAGTATCTGGCGGAGACGATCTTGGTCGGGGGAAGAGGGATCGTCGATCTCGAGCCATCCCTCGAATGCATCGAGCATGTCGTAGAGCTCTCGGGCCCGCGAGCTTTCCCCCTTGCGTACTAGAAAGGCGCCGAGCGTATCCTCTTTCTGGAGGATGTTGTCGAGCTGCACGAACGAGTGAATCTCCCCGACCTCGAGCGACCCGTAGTCGAGGCATACGAGATCATAGACGCGCTCGACGAGTTGGCTTTCGGCTTCCTCCCAGCCCGAGACGACCTGGCAGGTCGCCGTCTCGGGCCATATGGCTCGAAGAGCCTCGACGAAAGGGTCGTGAGGGCTGAGAACCAGGACACGAACGTCGTGTGATACGGTATCGGGGGATTGAGACGAAGAAGCAGATGCATTCATCACATCCTCTCGAACAGAAGGACGAGAGATACACGAGGCCACCTATGCGACGCTCCGTTCGTCATCCGCCCAGATTCTTGATCTGTTGGAGCATCTGGCGCCTCGTGGCGTTAGAAATATCCTCTTCATCGGATTTCTTGAGGTACGATTTGAACGACTCTACGGCGAGCTGTCGCTTGCCGAGATCCTTGTAGAGATAGCCGAGTGTTTCATAGATCTCGGGATTCTCGTATCCGTATTCGATAGCCTTCTGAAGATGCCTGGCCGCTTCGCGGCGCTGGTCCGTATACACCAGCGACATCCCCAGACGGTAGTGGGCTTTCGGGGCTTCCGGTTGCTTCTCGAGGGCTCGCTCGTAGTAATCGATCGAGGTCTGATAGTGTTTGCTCTTGAAGGCCGCCTGCCCCATGGCCATGAGCGCTTCGGTCATGTCGGGTCGGCGTTCGAGCGCCCGAGCAATTTCTTGTTTGCCATCCTCGGGGAGATCCAGCGTGAGCAGGAGTCGACCGCGGCGGATGTAAATCTTGGGATTGTTGTCGCCGTATTGGTCATCGACTTTAGTG
>JAQCND010000390.1 GCA_028274765.1 Bradymonadaceae bacterium | reverse complement strand
GGGGGCGACGACGAAGTCATTGCCGACATCAACATCACGCCGCTGGTGGACATCGTACTGGTGTTGTTGATCGTCTTCATGGTGACCGCTTCATACATCGTGCGGTCTCAGATCAACGTCGATCTTCCCGAGGCGGCCTCGGGCGATGCGGAGACCAAGGAGACGCTCACCTTCCAGATCGAGGAAGGGGGGACGTACTACCTCGACGGAGACGAGACGACGCTCGATGCAATCGGCGCGAGTGTCGAGAAGCGGATCGAGACCACCCCCGACGCCCGAGCCGTCATCGCGGCGGACAAGAAGGTGCACTACGAACAGCTCGTCGATCTGATCGACACGATCAAATCCAACGGATTGGACGCATTCGCCCTCGAGATCGAGCGAGAATCGGGAGCTCGAGGTGACTGATTTCCACGACTCCCCAAACGGAGAATCGCCCGACCCTCTCGTCGCCTCGCGTCCGTCGTCCGCGGCTGTACGGCGTCGCTACCTCGCGATCGGGGGGATCACTCTACTCGTGTACGGCTCCATTGCCGGGGGGCTCGGGCTCTGGCTCGGGTACGACCGCACGGAGTCCCCCTCCGAGTCATCCGGGAGTGAGACCGTCGATGTCTCGATCGTCGAGACCGAACCACCGGACCCGGCCCCCGAGCCCGAGCCCAAACCAGCTCCCGAGCCCGAACCGGAGCCCGAGCCGGAACCAACACCCGAGCCGGAGCCAGAGCCCGAACCTCAGCCCAAACCCGAACCTCAACCGAAGCCGGAACCCGACCCCGAACCGGAACCCTCGTCCGATCCCCCCCCGAACCCCGCCCCCTCCCCCTCGACATCGGACGACGAGAGCTCGGAGACCCCCGAAGCCGAGTCGATGGATCCCGTCCAATTGGAGGGGCTCAGCGAGGAATCCACCGTCGAGGGGAGCGATGGACCGACCATCAAGGTCGGCAAGGCCGTCGACGAGGGCACCATCACGGACGATTACGTCGAGCCCGACCGCATGGACGACATCGAAACGGGCCAAGGCGACGGCGAGGGTCGAGGCTCGAGTGCGACGCCGGGGCAAGGCGATGAAGGGACGGACCACTGCTCGGCTCGATCGGTCGACATCCGAGACAAGGTGCGCGTCGATCCGGGCGACTACCCCGTCGAGGCCAGGCGACGGGGCATCGAGGGCACGATCGTGGCCGTCGTCGAGGTCGATCCACAGGGGCGTGTTCAGTCGGTCGAGCTCCTCCAGACGCTCGGTCATGGGCTCGACGCCCTCGCCCGAGAGGCGTTTCGCCAGTGGCAGTTCGAGCCCGCACGCCGCGACTGCCAGCCCGTGGCTTCGGAAGTCCGGGTCACTCACCGGTTCGAACTCGAGCAGTAGATGCACGTCCCCACATGTCTCCCCCGGTGTTCCTGGAGGACACCCGCCGCCGATGATCGCTGTGTCCATTTGCTGGCCATGGGCACGATAAATGATCGAATGATGTCAGTGGTCGCTTAGCTCTTCTCGACAAGAAATCGCTCGACGACGGGATGTACTCCGAAGGGGAGAGCACCTCGTCGTGTCGTTTATACGTCTAGTGCGATTGCTCTCCCATCGAGTCTGTTGCGTCTCCGAGACTGGGCGCCTAACATGCGCCGTCGCTGTCGAATGTGACAGACCCGCTGTTTCGAGCCGGGGTCATTTCATTCCTCTGTCAGTTTATGAGCCATGACGTACCGATGGGGCGCGGGGAGATATGGTGGCCACACGATATGGCATCCTCTCCCGGAGCAGCCCGTATCGACGTATTGATTCCCGCTCTCAACGAAGAGAAGAGTCTCCCGAGGGTTTTGGAGGCGATCCCGGACGACTGGGTCCGTCGCATCGTCGTTGTCGACAACGGAAGCGACGATCGCACCGCCGAGGTAGCCCGGAACGGAGGGGCCGAAGTCGTCGACGAGCCGCACAAAGGATACGGGTCGGCCTGTCTCGCCGGCCTCGACCACATGCACTCGGCTCCTCCGGACGTCGTCGTCTTCATGGACGCCGACTACAGCGACCACCCCGACCAGCTCCCCCGAGTGGTATCGCCCATTCTCAACGACGAGGCCGTCATGGTCATTGGGAGTCGAGCGGTCGGGCGACGCCAGCCCGAGGCCCTGCTCCCTCAGGCGCGATTCGGCAATGCGCTGGCCTGTGCGCTCATCGAGTGGCTCTTCGGTTACCACTTCACCGACCTCGGCCCGTTTCGCGCGATCCGCTGGGACGCCCTCCAGTCGCTGGAGATGCGCGATCCGGATTTCGGGTGGACCGTCGAGATGCAGGCGCGCGCCGCTCGGTACGGGCTCCCGGTCGTCGAGGTGCCGGTTGATTATCGCGAGCGCATCGGGGTCTCCAAGATCACCGGTACGGTTCGAGGCACCGTCCTCGCCGGCACGAAAATTCTGTCGACGATCGCTCGAGAGTACATACAGTCTACGACTTGATGGAGCGAGATGTCGAACTCCACCGCCATCGTCGTCTTCGCCAAGCCGCCCGAACCGGGGCAGGTCAAAACGCGTCTCACCGATCGCATCTCTCCCGAGGGAGCCGCTGATCTCTATCGTGCTTTTCTCGAGGATACGGCGAGAATGCTCGGCGATATCGAAATGCAATCGAGACGTCCTGCGTGCGTTCTCGCCCACGCGGGACCGGCCGACCACTCGGGCTTCGAGCCCTTTCGAGACGAGGGGTTTGCACGGGTCGAGCAAGGAGGAGGCGATCTCGGCGATCGACTGGCGCGCGTCGTCTCGCGTCTCTTCGACGAGGGCATCGAGCGTATCGCGCTGCTCGGATCCGACGCGCCCACCCTCCAGCCCCGTCATCTCCGTGATGGATTCGAACGTCTCGAGACCTGCGATGTCGCCATCGGTCCGGCGTTCGACGGGGGATACTACTGTCTCCAGATGGATGTCTCGCGCACAGGAATCTTCGAAGGGATCGATTGGAGCACGTCACGGGTCACCGAACAGACGCTCCAACACTGTCGCCGGGCAGGCTGGGAGGTCGAGCTCGGCGAGTTCTGGTACGATATCGATCATTTTGCTGATATCGAGCGGCTGCGTTATCATGTGTTCGGCTACCTTCGAGATGGAGATCACTTCGGAGCCCCTGCCACGGCCGCCGCACTTCAGAGGCTCCAGCGCAACGAGGGCGTATTTGCCCTCTCCGAGTATGCCAAGATGATTCCCCTTTCAGATTCGTAACGATACCATGGCCCATGCAATGAGCGACAAAGCGGTCGTCCAGCACTCCCCAGGGACTGTCCTGTTCGAGGAGGGCGACGATGGTTCGGACATGTACGTCATCAAATCGGGGTGTATTCGCCTGGACAAGCGCATTCATCAGACCGACGTCACCATCGAGACGCTGGGGGCGGGGGCGTTTTTTGGAGAAATCGCGTTGATCAACGATCAGGCGAGGCCCGTGACGGCGACGGTCGTCCAGGAGGCCTCGCTCATCCAGATCGAGGCCAATCAGTTCGAGGCAATGGTGCGCAAAAATCCAGACATCGCGCTCCGCATGCTCAAAACAATGGGCCAGCGCCTGACGGAGGCCCAGTATCGCCTCTCGACCATGGTGCTTCGCACGTCGGAGGGGCGGCTCATCCGTCAGCTCCACGAGGAGGCGACACGCGCCGGCGACGACGAGGCCCTCACTTCCAAGGCCCCGCTCCCGGACGATCTGGCCGATGCCCTCGCCCTCGAAGTGGGCGAAGTCAAAGATCAGCTCCACACCCTGCTGGAGCGCGACCTCATCGAGGTCGACGATCGCGGCTACTTTAAAATTCTCGATGTCGAAGGGTTCGAGCGCTATCTCTCGTATCTCGAGCTCGGCGACCGCTTCGAATACACGGAGACATGAGCACACCGTCGTCTTTGCCTCACCTCGAATCGTCCGAGCCGACCTCGACGCCCGGGGTCTCGGCGCCCGACTGGCAACGTTTCTGTCGCACACTCGAACGTCAGGAAAAATTCGGGCTCGAATGGGGGCTCGAGCGCATGCAGCGAGCACTCGAGCTGGAGGAATCGCCCTCTCGAGACTATCCCGTCGTCGCCGTGGCCGGCACCAACGGCAAGGGTCATACGTCGGCCTGTCTGTCGAGTATCCTCCAGACTCACGACCTCGAAGTCGGTCTCTTTACCAGTCCCCACATTCTCGACGTTCGAGAGCGATTTCGCGTCAACGGTCGACTCCCCTCGCGTCAGATCGTCTATCGAGAGGGCAGGCGAGTCCTGTCGCAGTATGCTCACGGCGGTCGAGGTCCCGTTCAATTGACCTACTTCGAGCTGACCGCCCTCATCGCGGCCCGGGTCTTTCGACAGTGCGATGTCGATCTGGGCATCTTCGAAGTGGGGCTCGGCGGGCGACTCGATGCCGTCAACGCCCTCGATCTCGACATGTCGGTCATCACGCCCATCGATCGCGATCACACGGGCGTGCTCGGCGAAACCCTCGAGGCGATCGCCGCCGAGAAGGCCGGCATTTTTCGCGACGATTGCCCGGCCGTCATCGGGCGCCAGCCCCACGTCGAGGCGCTCGAGACGCTCCGGATTCACGCCTCCGATGGGGCACTCGAGCCCGACCACCATGCCCCCCATCGAGGCGAGCAGCTGCAAATCGAAGGGGAGTATGCGATCGAACCGCCCTCGTCGTGGACCTCTTTTCAACGAGACAACGCCGTCACGGCGCTTCGTGCAGCGTCTCGTTACCTCGGCGAGACTTTTGAGATGGAGCGCGCCCGACACGGACTGCACGCGACACGCTGGCCCGGACGCATGGATCGACGCGCCGTCGAACCGGACGTGCTCGGAGGGGAGCAGTCTGCCTCGGTCCTCTTCGATGCCGCCCACAATCCCGGGGCAGCCCGAGCGCTAGTCGAGGCCCTCGATCGGCAGGACATCGCGATCGACGCCATTCTAGTCGGGGGCATGGACGACAAAGATCTCGACGGGCTCGTCGGCCCCCTCGCCGAGCTCGCTCCCATGTGGGGAAGCGTGCTCCCCCGAGATCGATCCGCGGACTCCGCCCGACTGCGCGACGTCCTGTCGGTGGGCAAATGTGTCGAGGTTGGCCCCGTCGACGAGATGTTTCGACAGGCGGGACGGGCGGCTTCGCGTCGCGGGCGATCGGGTCGACTGCTCGTCACGGGCTCCCTCTTTTTGATCGGAGCCTGTTTCGAACAGCTCGGTATACCATCGGACGCGCTCGTTACGTATCGTCGCAATCCAGCCGAGCCTTGAAGGTGGAGTGTCCCGAGATTAGCTTGGAGGCTGGACGTTCATCTTTTTTGCCTTTCGCATGCGGCCGTCATCATTAGCGACGACGAAGACCTCGAAGAAAAGTTCAGCGACCCCGACCCGACGGACTTTCACGGTCAGAAACGTGAACTGCTCCGGCGGGGACTCCAAGAGGGCGAATTGACCTGGCAAGAGATTAAAGACGCCCTGACCGAGGAACATCTCACCGACACCGAGCTCGAAGTCTTTCTGTTCACCTGCAAAAACATGGATATCGAGGTCAAGGGCGGACCGGAATAAGACATGGGTCGCGGGAGGTCCTAACCTCCCGCCGCGAACCTCTCCCCTTTCTCGTCTCCTTACGCTTGGCCCGTCCCTTTCAGCTCGTACGACGATACTTCGCGCCCCTCTCTCGTCGTCCCTCGTCACTGGCGATCGCTCGAAGCGGTAGCCAGAGCTCACACTTTGTAGCCCCCCCTACGCTCGCCCCCTCGGCTCACCTGCCTTCTCCAGTCTTCGACACATGAGCGCGACCTACCTCGAGCGGACGGAGGGATTTGTTGACACCTATTTGGTCCATGCTAGCCTCGTCGAGGTGCGGTGACGCCGTAGGTTGTCCGGGCGATCACACGCTCCTCGTGGAGGCGTGCGAGTGAGTGCGCGCCGACGACGAATGCGCGGTAGTTCAACATCATCTGGACGCGGTCGCCTCGAGACGGGAGGTTCCCTCACATGCATCTCGAATCGTCGCAATGTCACTCCACGTCATGGCTCGTGTGGGGGGCCGGGCTCGTCGTCCTCGCCGGGACGGGATGTGCCCATCAGGCTTCGAAAACTTCGCGCCAGAAGATGAAAAAAAAGGTCCAGAAACTCCAGTCGCGGGTCGAAGAACTCGAGCGGAGCAAGGGCCGATTGTCCGTTCGGCTCGACGAGATGGAGGACGAGCTCTTTTTGCTCCAGGATCGCGTCGAAGCCAATCAACTTTCGCTCAAACGACATCGCAACCGCCGCGATTCGGCTTCATCATCCCCTCATCCTCCCGAAAAACGAGCTGCCAATGGGAGCGAAGCTGCTCCTCCGCCCGAGACGCCCCGAACGAATTACCGCGCTCAAAGAACTTCCTCGAATCGAGAGACGAAACGGGAACGTCGAGGTTCCAGCCTCAAACAGGGTCAATCGATCGGGTCGCCCCGCGACTACCGGCGTTCTCCACGGTCACGCACGGAACGACGTGGGCAAACGCGCACTCAAGAGACCCGACGTCCTCGGGGGGAGACGACGACCTCCCCCAACTCTCGAGAGTCGACACGACGGGACGCTTCGCCGTCTCGGCGGCGGGTATCCAGAGACGAGCCGGCATCAGATTCGAGCGACGCGGCGTCCCCCGACTCGAATACCTCGGCGACGTCCAGTGCATCGTCCTCGGCGACACGCCGACAGGCTGGACAGACCCCCGACGAAGCTGGACACGACTCCGAGGACAAGAAAGACGATCCGATCGTCATCACCGAGGAGGATTTCGAGCAGTTTGCCAACCAGTACGACGATCGCGACGGCTCGAACGGCTCGAACGATTCGAGCGAGACGAACACGAGCGAGACGTCCGACTCAAGCGACCGATCGCCTCAAGCCCCCGTCACCGACGAGACTCTCTCGACCGAGGAGTCGACGTCGGAAGAGATGACCTCCGACGAGGCTGAGAGTTCGGGCGAGTCGGCCCGCGGGTCATCGAGTGTCGAGGAGCAGTATGCAGGACGCAGCGGTCTCGATCTCTATCGCATGGCCCTCGCCAAATACCGGAGCGGAGCATACGAGACGGCGCTCGGAGGGTTCGAGGCCTTTCTCGATGGAGACCCCCGCAGTGACTACCGAGACAACGGTCTTTATTGGCTCGGGGAGTGCCATTTCGGGCTCGGTCGTCACCAGAAGGCGATCGACTACTTTCAGCGCATCCTCGACGAAGAACCCAATGGCAACAAAGTCCCGGATGCCATGTTGAAGATGGCACTCGCCTACCGCGAGATCGGGCGCAACGACAAAGCCCAATCCCTACTCGAGAAAGTGACCCAGCGCTACCCCGGTACCAATGCCGGGCGGCTCGGGGAGAAAAAGCTCTCGACGTTCGATTTTTGATGTCCTCACCCCCCACTTCGTCGTCAAGCGCAGACGGATGATGATATCTCCATTGTGGTCTCGATACACGCCTCGTAGTCTCCCTTCCAAGCGACTCGTCCCCTCGATATGGGCGTGTCTGATCGGGTGTTGTCTCGTCGGCCTTACCCTCCCCGTATCAGCGCAATCCTCGTATGGCTCGAATACGTACTCCGAGCGCACGAGTGACGACGGCTATCACGTCGTCCAAGAGGGAGAGACGCTGTACGACCTGTCGGCCGAATACTTCGGCGATCGCCAGCGGTGGCCGAAACTCTGGAGCTACAATCCCCAGATCACCAATCCCCACTGGATTTATCCGGGAGACGTCGTCTATCTCCAGCCGCCCGAACAGACCGAAACGCCCGATGATACCAACGATGGGACGCAGCAGACGTCGTCCGAGCAACAGGGCGACGAGGATAGCATGGAGATCAACACCGCCGACGAGGTCAAGAAGGGGCTGCTCTTCGACGTCGCCGGCATAATCGTCAAGGATCAACCGGAGTTCGTCGGGCGCATTGTCGGTTCCCCCAAGGAAGCTCGACTGCTCGGTGAATACGATCAGGTATGGGTGGGATTTGGCGATCGAGCGTACGCCGGCAAACAACGCAATCGCATCCCCCCGAGGCGGCAGGCCGACATCCGCGATCCCGGGGAGATCGAACGCAAGATGCGATTTGCGATCGTTCAGGAGGATGGACCCGTCGAGGATCTCGACGGCAATGAGGTGGGCACGAAGTATTACGTCATCGGGAGTCTCGTCATCACGGAGACGTCGGACGACTCCCTCTCCACGGGGTACATCGACCGTTCCTGGCGCGAGATCGAACGCGGTGACAAACTCATTCCGTACGAACGACAGCTCAAGCGAGTGACGCAAGTCCCCGCTCGGAAGAATGTCGTGACGAACATCATCGATACGCTCACGGAGACCTTCAACTTCGGCGAATCCCAGTACGTCTTCCTCGACCAGGGAGCGGCCGACGGCCTCCGCGTCGGCAATCGAGGTTATATCTATCAGCGCCGATCGGGCCTGCCGAAACGATGGCGCCAGAGCCCCGACATTCCGTGGGTACGAGTCGGACGCGTGCGATTGATTGAAGTGCGGGAGCATTTCTCGACCGCCATCGTCACCCAGTCCGAGCGAGAACTCGGCATCGGGGATCGCGTCGAAATGTACAAAGGCAATTGAGCACGTCGGGGCAATTTCGTCTCAACACGTATTGCTCCTCCCGTCTAGCCCGTCGAAAAGCGCTCTTCCAGACCCGAGAACACGCAGAACCCTTTTCGGGCCCCCACGTTCGATGGGCGGCCGAGAGCTCAGTCGATCGCCCTCCCGACCGTCGGCGATGTCGATACCTCAGTCGAGCACCTGCACCTCGTCTCGGCTGACTCGGCGGATGAGTCCGGCGAGGTCGCGCCGCTTGTGGCGATCGTCGCGGTGGACCTCGCGGAGCTGGCCGACCAGGTCCTTGGCCCGCCGAAAGGCGCCGACGAGTCCGCCCGACAGGTCGGTCGGATTATCGATCAGCCGCAGGATCTTTTGGAGACTCTCGCCGTTGGCCCACCGTTCGCCGAGGGGCATCATCTCCGGCGTGTAGGTTGGCTCGTGGCCGGTCAGCTCCTCGGCATCCTGGACAACTCGACTCTCGTAGATGTCGTTGACCTCTCCGAAGATGCCCCACCACTTGTCGTCGTCGGGCTTGCGGACGTTGGCCTTGCGCGGCAGCGAATGGACGAGCCCACAGAGGATGCCGAACAGTTCGTCCATCTCTCGGTTCTCGAGGACGCCCTCGACGACCAGCTCCGTCAAGAAGATCTCCTCGAATTTGATGTGTCGCAGAATCCGGGCCGAGGCGTTGAGTCCCAGATCGTCGTCGATATAGCCATGGGTCTGTAGAAACGAGACCTTGCGCTGGAACTCCTCCCAGAGTCGGGGCCGCTCCTCCTCGGCGACTTCGCGCCGCAGCGATGCCACTCGCCGGCGCTTGCGACGCAACTCGACCAGCTCCGAGGGGCTCGGCGCCTCGTTGCTCTCGCGCGCCTCCTCGAGGTCCTGCTCCATCTCCTCGAGCTCCTCGCGCAGATCCCCTGCCACGTGGTCGCTCTGATAGGCACGGAAGCTGCGCTCCAGCAGATGCCGGATGCGTTCTTCGCTGTGGTTGTCCAGCAGATTGACTACCGAGTGAAACGACAGGTTGAACGACGACGTGACCGGCTCGCTCTCGCCGGAGAGGAGCTTGCTCAACAGCCCGCGCACCTCGTCGTAGTACTTGAAGTCCTGTCGCACGACGATCTCGCCGACCGGATCGATGCCGCGCCGTCCGGCTCGCCCGCCCATTTGCATGAACTCCCGGATGGTCAGCGGCGCGAACTCGGTGCCGTTGTACTTGGTCAACCCGTCGAAGACGACGGTGCGGGCGGGCATGTTGATGCCGAGCGCAAACGTCGACGTGCAGTAGACGACGTTGAGCAATTTCTCCTCGTAGAGACGCTCGACGAGGGCCTTGAGGGCCACGTGGAGCCCGGCGTGGTGCGCGGCGATGCCCTTGAGATACATCGAGCGCAGTTTGGGCGTCAGGACGTCGGGATGTTCCTCCTCGAAGGCCTCGAGCTGCTCGTCGATCGCCTCCTGATCCGACATGTCGTGAAACTGGCCGGCGATCCGCGAGCGCGACAGCCCGAAGGCCAGTTTTTCGACCATGCTCCGGCTGAAGACGAAAAACAGGGCCGGGAAATTCTCCTTGGGCATCATTTCGAAGACGTCGACGTGCTTGGTCATCGGCCCGTCGTCGCCGCTGCCGCGCCGCTGCCAGGCCGAGTAGGCCTCCTCGTACTCGTCGATCGAGACGATGCCCGTCTCGAGACTCGCGAGCCGAAACTGCAGCGGAACCGCCCGCTCCTCCTCGCGGACGACCTGGACGTCGGTCTCGCGGATCTCGGAGAGCCAGTCGGCAAATTCGTGGAGGTTCGAGAGCGTCGCCGACAGCCCGAGGATGCGAACGCGCGTCGGCAGATAGATAAGCAGCTCCTCCCAGACCGTCCCGCGATGATCGTCGTCGAGGAAGTGAATCTCGTCGAGGATGACCGCCTGGAGATTCTCGAGCCGGGGGAGCTCGATGTCGGTCGGAGCGTCGAGGATCTCGGGCGAATCGTCGCTATCCTCGTCGGATTCGGGTCGTGTTCTCTCGATATCTTCGGGCACCGAGCCCGGCGCCATCCCCTGTTCGAGAAGGACGTTGCGCAGAATCTCGGTCGTCATGATCCGCAGCGGGGCATCGCGATTGATGACGAGATCCCCCGTGATCAGGCCGACCTCCTCGCGGCTTCGCAATTCGGTGTATTCACGGTATTTTTGATTGGAGAGCGCTTTGACGGGGGCCGTGTAGACGACCTCGCCCCCGTCGTCGAGGATATCCTCGATCAGATAGTCGGCGATCAGCGTCTTCCCCGTCCCCGTGGGAGCGGCGACGAGGACGCTTCGATCCTGTTCGATGTGCTCGACGGCCTCTTCCTGGAAGCGATCGAGTTCGAGTCCGCGATATTCCATGGATGATCCCATCCTTGAGAGCGAAGTACGTCCATCGACGGCGCCTGCAACCCCGCACGCCGGTGTACCGGAGGCGCCCGCGGGTTGCAATGGCCCCTCTTCATCCTACACGACTGCGTTCGTCTCCATGACTCCCTCTCCATCCGATACGATGTCCGATGCCACGCCCGATACGGTGATCTTGTTCGACATCATGAGCACCGTCGTGTACGACCCGTTTTACGAACACATGCCGGATTTTTTCGACATGGGCTTCGACGAGCTGCTCGAAGCCAAAGATCCGGACGCCTGGTTCGAATTCGAGCGCGGCGAGATCGACGAGTCGACGCTAGCCGAGCGATTCTTCGACGCCCGCGATCCCATCGATCTCGAGGGACTCAAACAGCACTTCTACGAACACTATCGGTTCATCGACGGCATGGAGGCGCTGTTGACCGATCTCTCGGATCGGGGGTTCGAGCTCCACGCCTTCTCCAACTACGGACCCTGGTATCGCATGATCGAGGACAAACTCGAGGTCTCTCGCTTTCTCGACTGGTCGTTCGTCTCCTGTGACACCGGGGTGCGCAAACCCGACGCCGAGTCTTACACCCACGTCGTCGAGACGCTCGGCGTCGAGCCCGGTGACTGCCTCTTTGTCGACGATCGCGAGGTCAACATCGAGGGAGCCCGCGACGAGGGCATGAACGCCTTCGTCTTCGAGGATACCGAGACCACTCGTCGCCAACTCGACGAACATCTGTCGCTCGAATCCCCACTCGACGAGGTCGTATCGCGTTAAGTACAACGTCACTTCGGCTAACCTCCATCCATGTTTCAGGGCGCGGGAGCAGTTTGCTCCCGGGTCCCGCGGGGCGACAGACGAGTTCGGGTGTCTCCACCGTCTCCCTCGGCATCGGGCTCGAGGGAGACGGTGACGTCGGCTGGCAGCCAATGCTCCCCGAAGTACTCACGAACACAGATGACGTTTTACGATTGAGGTTGCGTCGCACGCGTGTTCAGACAAGGGGGGCAAGCCCCCGGGGATATGTGAGGTTTATCACTTGAGATTCCGATGGCAAGCCCCCGGGCTGGACGAGTGCTCCCCCCCCTGTCGGGTCCGTCTTTGTCGCTCCAGCAACGGGGACAAGCTTATCCGAACACACATGGGCTGCATCGAGGGGAGCATCCAATATCATCGAATTCGCCCCTCGAGCGACATCTCGATTGAACATGCGTTTTGAATAATCCGGGCCCCGTATCGTCATACGACTGCACGATCTGGCATGGGAGGGCGCTCAGCTTTCGATGCTCTAGTTCGGAGCTCCATGGCACCCGGACGTGCGCCCTGAATCTGAGTACTTCAACCGTGTAAGGGAATAGCTAAACGCCATTTCATACCATTGATCCCAATATATGCATCACATCGCCCTTGCTTCCACCTTTATATTGGCTTGCCCATGCCGTTCGGGGCTCCGATAGAGGGGCATTCATCCCTTCGATCTCCGGGTTCACCCCCGGAGCTTGATGCTGTCGCCGCCCTCGGCGGCTCTCCGGGAGCCCATCGATGCAGGTCGATGGAACGGCGTTTAACGCCTAATACGAGCTCGATCCCACCTATTCCCTTAATTGACACGGTGGTACATCTGGCTATAGTTCCGGATGGCTGCGAAGGGTTATTTGACAGAATACATGCAGGTCCCGGCGCAGATCGACATCATCCGGATGGTATTCATGATACTCGATACTCGATGGAGGAGTATCTCAATGAAGAAACGCGCACTGACGTTTGGATTGGTTGTTCTCGGCCTGCTGCTCGCCTCGAGCACGGCCTTCGCCCAGCAAGATCGACGCAACGCCCTGATCGGCGGTCAGAAAGTCATTTCCGGGGGCTTCACCAAGGGAGTCGCTCCGAACAACGAAAATGCCGGCGCCATCGGCGGCCCGAGCGCGGGCTCGACGCTCGGCTTCGGATTCATGCTGGCCGACAACTTCCAGCTCATCACGAACGTTGGCATCGGCGTCAATAGCGACCCGACGTATGATATTCAGCTAGACGGCGGTGATTTCGACGGGCTCGAGACCAACTCGGACAATTCGTTCACGGCGTTCAATCTGCGTCTGTCACCGACCTTCAAATTCTTCACGTCCACGACGGGCCAGGCGACGCCCTTCTTCTACGGCCAGATCGACTTCGGCAAGCAGTGGGATGGCAATCCCGATACGAGCGGTTCACTGACTAATGCCATTGATAATGATGACGTCGGCTATAATTCTAACGAGGCCTTCCGACTTGGCTTCGAAGGTGGCTTCGGGGTCGAGGTCTTCATCGTGCCGCGCTTCAGCTTCGGCGGCACGCTCGGTCTGAAAGTCGGCAACATTCTTCGTAAGGGTGTCTGCAGTGCGCCCGAATGCGGAGGAGGAGGCCAGAACCAGACAGGCAACCAAAATCAGACGGGTAATCAAAATCAAACGGGCAACCAGAACCCGACGGGTGGCAACAACACGACCTTCCAGCGCCAGCAAGCTGATGAGAGAACAGGGGCGTTCGACGGCGACGGTCTCGACATCGTCACCGTCACCGGCGGTCTGACGGCCACCTACTACTTCTAATCCATCGAATGCACGTCCCCCGGCCTGGTCTCTACGCGGGCCACGTCGGGAGGTCGTGACTCAACCGCAGCAATGAGCGTCGACGGATACCGATCCGTCGACGCTTTTTTTGATCCCCAAATCTCTTGGCAAGGACCGCCGAACGGGGTATAACGAGGGATAGTTGCGAGT
>JAQCND010000389.1 GCA_028274765.1 Bradymonadaceae bacterium | reverse complement strand
ATCCGAGCGCGCTTCTCAACCGGGACGACATCGGACTGGCCAAGCGCATTCCCTTCGGAGGGACCACGCGTACTCGCGTCTCGTCGCAGTGCCTGAAGTACAACTGGCGCAATCACGACGGAGAACACGCTTTGTATCGGCTCGACGTTCCGAAATCGGTGCGATCGCGCCGCACCTTCAACGAAAAGGTCGCCGAGCCTCTCATCGAGAAGGGCCATCCGGCCTCGATCGTGCGAGCCGCGACGCTCGCCCTACAGGAGCGCGTGCTGAACGGCAGCAAGGTCTCCAAGACCGACACGAAGGACATTCTCCAGCCGGACGAGAACGCCGATCCCGAGGAGATGCTGGAGACCGGACAGGTGACGATCTTCGGCGAAAAGGAGCTCGACTACCTCCGAGAACTCGCTGAAAACAAAGTCGACGAGGTTCGCGAGGAGTTCGGCGACGTCATCGATGACGATCCGCAGGATTGGACCAAGGACCAGCTCCAGGACATCGCCGACGTCGCCCGGAATTTCTCGAAGCGTGAGCTGAAGAAGAATCTCAAAGGGATCGACCTGGCCGCCGGACTCGACGCCGCCATGTTCGGACGCATGGCCACCAGCGACATCCTCGCCCGCGGTGACGCCGCCGTCCACGTCGCTCACGCCTTCACGACCCACGAAGAGAGCACCGAGAGCGACTATTTTGCGGCCGTCGACGAGCTCAAGGCCGAGACCGGCGAACAGGGAAGCGGCCACATCAACAGCTCGGAGCTGACCTCCGGCCTCTTCTACAGCTATGTCGTCGTCGACGTTCCGCTGCTGGTCTCGAACCTCGAGGGCTGTGCGCGCGAGGACTGGATCGACGCGGACCGCACGCTGGCCGGCGACGTGATCGAGCGTTTCATCAAGCTCATGACGACCGTCTCCCCGGGCGCCAAACTCGGCTCGACGGCGCCCTACTCCTACGCCCAGATGCTTCTCGCCGAGGCGGGCAACGCCCAACCGCGCACCCTGGCCAACGCCTTCCAGGACCCGGTCTCGAAGCGCGATGGCGACGTGCTGGAGAATTCGTATCGCGCTCTGGCCGAACACCTCGGCCAGATGGACGGCATGTACGGCCGACACAACGAACGCCAGCTCGCGGGTGTGGGCGACATCGAGGGACTCGCCGACGCGACCGGTGTCGGCTCGACGTCGACGGTCCCCAAGATCGCCAATTGGGCCGCCGACAAGGTGAGGGGGTGACGTGATGCGAGGACTCGCACTCCGATTCGACGCGCCGATGATGAGTTTCGGTGGGCCGATCGTCGACAACCGAGGCGACATCCGGCCCTTCCCGGGCCGGTCGATGATCGCCGGACTCGTCGCCAACGCGCTGGGATACGATCACGCCGAATTCGAGAAACTCGAACGCCTCCAGACCCGTATCTCGCACGCCTCGCGCTGCGATCGACGGGGCGAAAAGATCCAGGACTACCAGACGGTCGACCTGAGCCAGGATTTTCTGCAGGACGACCGTGCCTGGACGACGCGCGGCGAGCTGGAACAACGAGCCGGCGCCTCGAGCGACGAGACTCATATTCGACTCCGGGACTACTGGGCGGATGCCATTCACACGGTGGCGTTGACCCTCGAGGCCCCGGACGAGGAATCACCCACGCTCGACGAGGTGCGCCGAGCCCTCCAGACCCCCGAACGCCCCCTGTTTATCGGTCGAAAATCGTGCCTTCCGGCGAACTCACTCTATCTCGAGGACTGGGAAGCGCCCTCTCTTAAGGAGGCCCTCCGAAGCATCCCGCTCCCCGAAGAGCTCGAAAAGAAGGCCGATCGAGACGAGGAGTTCAACGCCTGGTGGCCCGTCGACCACGACGAGGAGCTCGAGGAGGGCTTCGCCAAGCCCGTTACCGACCGCCGCGACTGGGCCAATCAGATTCATACGGGCGAACGGTGGGTGGCACGGGGACCGATTACACTCCGAACGGAGGCAGAACGTCATGACTGACGAGACGAACGAACCTCTTCGCATGATCCAGATGTGGCTCGACGGCCGGGCGCTCACCGAGGTCGGTAAAATGGTGGGACTCCCCTTGCACAACGTGGACAACAACTACCTCGCCCACTGTCTACTCGGTCAACTCTTCGGCGATGCCGCCCCGAAGCCCTACTGGCTCGAGGACGTCCCAGACCGCGAGAGCGGACGTGAGATGCGTGTCCTCGGCTACTGCCACGCCGATGCCGACGAACTCGAGAGTCGCGCTCGGATGTATGCCGAGCCGAATCTCTACGATGGATGCGACTTCGAGCGGATGGCCAGCAAACCCATGCCCGAGACGTATCACGATGGACTTCGGCTCGGGTTCGAGCTCCGGGCCTGTCCCGTCGTTCGCAAGAGTTCGTCGGGGGACAAGTGGGACGAGGGCCAGGAGATCGACGCCTTCCTGTCGCGCGTCTGGGAGGTCGACGATCCGAGCGTCGATATCGAGCGGGAGGAAGTCTACCGCGATTGGCTCGAACGCCAGCTCGAAATCCGAGAAGGGGCCGAGCTGGTCACCGACACGGTGACGCTGAAGCGCTTCTCGATCAAGTCGATGACGCGGCGCACGCAGGGTTCGGACCGCGAAGTCTGCCACATCAAACGACCGGACGCCACGCTGATCGGCGAACTCGAGGTCACGGACGGCGACGCCCTCCGCGAGCTCCTATCCAGCGGCATCGGCCGTCACAAGAGCTTCGGGTTCGGCATGCTCAAGATTCGGCCGGCCTGATGGGCACCGTCTGAGCTCGACACTCGACGCCTCCACACTCCCTCGCGATGGAACGATAGTGCGGAGGTTGTCGAACGAACATTCGCCTCGTCCATAGAGGCGAACGCGCTTTCACCTCTTTGACAATTGAATAGGACACGAATCGTTGATGATGACTCCGCACACGCGGAGATGGCCCGCAAACTATCAACCACGCTGCCACAGCGATGTATATTACCCCGCATCCGCGGGGATTGACCCACCATGCCGCTGAAAGGACGACTCGGACTCGAGGTGACCCCGCACACGCAGGGATTGACCCCACGTGGTCCGCTGCTCGGTGAAAGCACATTGAGTACCTCTTGCACACGCGGGGATGGTCCGGGCATGCTCACGGCGTAGATTCTCACGCCGCCGGTGACCCCGCATCCGCGGGGATTAAGCTCAGGCACGGGGCTGGGCCGACGACGCCCTCCACACTCTCGTCGCTCGGCGCATGTACGCCATGCGCTTCGACGAAGTGCCTCCGCAGCGCGATCTCGACGCTCTGCGTGGCATCGAGGGGAGGCGCATCAAGGAAAGTTACCAACGGCTCTCCGAGCAGTACGGCATTGCCTGGAAGGGGCGCGACTACGATCGCGAACACCCCGAGCACAACGACGTCATCAACCAATCGCTCAACCATGCCGCGACCGCCATGTACGCCGCCGGTC
>JAQCND010000386.1 GCA_028274765.1 Bradymonadaceae bacterium | reverse complement strand
ACATCAGTACATACGAGGTATCCCCCGAGCGTCCCCGTTCCGGACACGAGGATCTCTCTTCACTCGAGAGCGGCGCTCGGGTGGGGTGATCGATGTTCACATGCTCAAAAGAATGATGTCCATGTGTGTTCGGATGAGCTTTTCACCGTTGCTGCCGCGAAAGGGATGGGGAAAGAACTCGTCCAGCCCGAGTCTTGGTCCTCGTCTCGAGCGACATCACTCCCACATCAGGGGGCTTGTCCCCTTGTCCAAACACAAAGGGGGCGATGTTTCTCGAACACGAGCGTACCGTTACATTGTCGCATAGGGGGGGCACGATCGGCAATATTCCCATCTATGACGAGCGTGATATCATCGGGTACAAGACGAGACGCCGTATCGGGACTCTTCTAGCGAACCTCGAGCCGAATCACCGTCATGTCGCTTTTGGTATTCGCCTCCATCAAAAACGGAAATACAGTGCGGGGGCGTAACAATAGACGTACCGCTTCGGGATATCCGGCTCCGATCCCTGCGACGAGGAGCCTCCCCCCGACGACACGCGCCAAACACCTGGTCGTCAATCACGGGTCACGATGCCTCGACATTTGAACTGCCAGGTCGAGCATACGGGGGCATATCGGGGTCAAATGGGTTAATTCAAAGATGGGCTGGAAGGGTAAAAATTGATGTGTATATGTACCGGTTTTACGCAAAACCGGTATACATACACATTTAGGTGGGTTGAGCGGGGCCTCGAATTGGGCTATGACTCCTGAAGCGGTGAGGGGAGTGTTTGACGACTCTCGACCATGCTCTCGGGGACCGTAAGCGAGGTCGACACCTGGCATGAAGCCGGATCGTGAGATGCGCAACCGGGATGAGTGGAGCCACGTCATGGAAACGGCTCGTCATCGGGGCGACAGCGAAGCAAACGTCGGAAACGCATGACGATCGCCGACGATACACCCCGCTCGAGGGGGAGCCCGGAGAGGGATATGGACGAAATGCCGAAATATCGGCTACGGACGTACGATGCCCCGAACACGACCGATCTTTTCAGTCTCTCGGTCTTTTATATTTGAGTTATATATGTCATTGAATGAGAGTCTTCGACGCGCGGGACCTGTCCGATGGGACGACGACGCAAACTACCCAAAATTTTGACGAAGTCAGAACAGCAGTTGCTCATCGATCAATTCAACACACGTTACGATTCGAGCCTGCGCAACCTTTGCATGGTGCGCCTGATGCTGGATGCGGGATTGCGAGCCGGTGAAGTGATCGCCATCAAGCCAGAGCATCTGAAGATGCGATCGGGCAAACTGATTGTACGCGAAGGCAAGGGCGCCAAGGATCGCACCCTCTGGGTGTCGGACGATGTGCTGGAGCGCATTGCCGAGTGGCTCGAACGCCACCCCGAGAGTCCCTGGCTCTTTCCAACCCGCAACGGCTCGCAACTGGAGACGCGTTATCTGCGAGACATGGTGGAGCGTTACGCCGACAAGGCCGACATCTCGGAGGCCGATCGTGTCAGTCCCCATACGCTCCGACACACGTTCGCGACTGACCTGTACCGGGAGACCGGCAAGATCCGTCTGGTCCAGAAGGCTCTCGGCCATGCGGACGTCTCGACGACGATGATTTACACGCACATCGTCGACAAGGAGCTCAAGGGCGCGATGACCTCGTTTCGGGGTGATCGCGACGAGTGAACTCATCACCTCCTCGGGCGAGGCGGCGGCGCGATCGAGCTCAGGCGTTGCGTTTGGGAAGGTCGTCGAACTCCCGTTCGCTCAGCATGCGTGGTGTTTCGGGAGCGTCCGAACGAGTGACTGCTTCAGTCTCGAGGGCCAGTTGTAGCAGTTCCACCACGTCGCCCGGCACAACAGCGAGTGCCACGATCGTATCGGACGCCAGTGTCACGACGCGTTCGTCTCGGTCGGCACGCTCCAGAGTGGTATTGGCCGCTCGTTCGATCAGGTCGGGGTGACATCGATCACGGCGAAAGCCAGTGGGCTTCCAGTAGTACTTCGACTCCTCACCCGTATCGACGCCGAGCAGGACACCGGGCTCGCCGTCGCGACTGAGCGAGTAGTCGGCGATTTCCTCGATGCCGAACTCGATGCGATCGAACAGTTGGCTCAACATGTCGGCATACCGGCCGTATCCGTGCTCCAGGGCGCCGAATCCGTGATTGGGCACAGCGACGACCCAGGCGCGCTGGGCGATGACGGCCAGACGGTGTCGCTCATCGTCGCGAAAATAAGTGACGAGCCGTTCGGAGTCGGGAGCGAGAGCGTCGGGCGGGGTATGGCCCCGTTCGGTGAGTGTATCGTCGAGCTGCTCGGCGTCGAGCATGATCGTCCTCTATTGTCGTCGAACGAATGATCCCCATCTGACTCAGGCGCGTCGTCCACTCTCGCCGGTGCCGACTGCGGAGGCGACGAGATGCGCGATGCGGAGTGGTTCCGGGATGTGTCCCGTGTGACGAAGTCGGTCGAGCATCTGTCGAGCGAGCTCTGGCGACGTCCCCTGAACTTGGAAGTGAAGGTGACGGCCCTCGTAGATGGTGCCGGCCCGGTGCATTCTCTCGAGGCGTCGATCCGGATCCGATACGTGCTGGAGGGCAGCCTCGATGCGCTCGAAATCGGGTTCGTTCCGCATCACGGCGACGACCGGAAGCTCGAGGCGCTCAGCCAACTGTTCAAGATCGAGTACGTTGAATCCGCCGAAGGCAACCCCATCGACCAGGGCGACGTGAAGTTGGGGGAGAAACTTGCTGCCCTCGAGAAGCTCGACCATGGTCGCGTTGGCGTCCCAGCCATCGGGGTTTACCGTTCCCCATACCATGCCATCGAACCGAGTTGCTTCG
Source organism: Bradymonadaceae bacterium (assembly GCA_028274765.1). Lineage (GTDB taxonomy): Bacteria > Myxococcota_A > Bradymonadia > Bradymonadales > Bradymonadaceae > CAJXPB01. The sequence continues at coordinate 1,815 of JAQCND010000386.1, read as the reverse complement.
CATACGACCCCGGCGAGTCCGATCGGCTCGTCGGTTCCTCGCTCGAAGGAAGCATCGTCGAATCCGATCGAACGAATCGTCTTGTTGCTGTCGAGGACGTGGGCTAGCCCCATGTGAACCTCCAAGTATGCAATCCCCCGAGCGCGCGCCCGATACTTTAAGGATATCCCCCTCGATACGTCCAACCGAGAGACAAAATCACCCGAGTCACCGCATGAAAGTGCGTTTCGAGCAGACGTAAGCCGGCTGGGGGTTTCACTCCGGCTCTCTTGTTGACATGTCGCCGATCGACTCTCCATGGGTAAAAACGAGGCGACCTGACGGAGATCGAACTGCGAATGTGTCTCCCCTGCAAGCTGCCGGCATCGAGGTCTCTCGAACCGATTCTGCCGGTGCACGGGTGCTCTCGAGCCTCGAGCTATTTTCGGGCCGACGTTGCATCTTGTCTCTCGATACATCACACTGAAACGTCCTCTTTGCCGTTCGAGCGAACCACCTCGACTCGAGATTCATCTGGAGGAAATGCACCGTGGTCGACCGGCAACGCATCGCGCAACTCGTCGACGAGCTCAACCATCCCGATCCGGACGCCCGCCGCGAGCGGATGCAGACGCTGATCGAGATGGGACGCGAAGCGGTCCCGGCACTGACGAACAATTTGCGTCTCGTCGAACCGGAGGTGCGCCAGCCACTCGTTCGGGTCCTCGGCGACATCGGCGACGATCGGGCCCTTCTGCCGTTGATGCGATATATCTTCGATACCCAAGGCGAGCCCGAGGAGAGCGACGCCCGGGGGCTGGCCATGCAGGCGATCATGAATATTGCCGAGCCCCGCCACACGGGCAAACTCTTCGATTTCCTGATCGACATGAAGGATGACGACGATCCCTTCGTGCGTGGTTACGTCATCGAGGCCTTTGGACGACTCGGGGACGAGCGGGCCGAGCCCTTTATCGACGAGGGGCTCGAAGACGACGACGAGTTCGTCCGCGAACGGTCCGAACGCGCTCAAAAGGCGCTCGAACGCTCCGAAGAAACCTCGGGGCGCGCCGATCTGTCCGAACAACAACTTCTCCAGAAACTCCGCATCTCGAGCGACTCGGAGCTCGAATACTACATCAACGAGCTTCTCCGACGCGACGACGCCTTCGAGATCGCCACTCGTCTGGTACGCGAGGAGGGGCGAGATACGCTACGGGGCCTTCGATGTCTCCAGAAACTCGACGATCCCCGAGTGAGAGAGGTGGCACGCGAACAATACGAGCGCACGACCTCCGATTCGGCCCGAGCCGTCTGCCTGCGACTCCTCGCCGACCATCTCGACGGCGACGCGACCGATCGCGAATGTCAGTTGATTCGGAAAGGCCTTCGCTCGAGAGATCCCTTTATCGAACTCGCCGCTCTCGAGGCCGCCGGGACCTCCGGCCGAGACGAGCTCGTCCAGCAGGCCATCGACGCCGTCGACTCGAACGACTCGAATCGGGCCGTCACCGCCGCTCGGGCTCTCGCTCGCGGGATGCACCCCGACCAGCAGCGTCGTCTTCCGGATCTGATCGATGTCTTCTATCCGATCCACCGACGCCGCGTCGGCGCTTCTCCGGAGGAGATGAAAGACGACGAGCTCGTGCGCATTGAGGCCTACCTGATTCGGGCGATCTATCGCGTCGTCTCGGACGGGGGAATGGGGGTCGACGACGCACGCGACGCTGCCCTGACGGCGCTGGAGCATGCCTCGTCTCACCGTCCCGTGCTCGTGACCTCTTTGAGTCTCCTCGACGGCATTCTTCCCGAGCAGGGACTCGATCCGGCCATGCG
>JAQCND010000380.1 GCA_028274765.1 Bradymonadaceae bacterium | reverse complement strand
AGGCTATCTGATCGCCCGGTTTCACATGTTCAAACAGGTCTACCTCCACAAGACCGTTCGAGCGGCCGAGAAGATGCTCCAGGCGGCCTTTCGCCGGGCTCAAGTGCTCCAGCAGCAGGGAGAGCGCTTCGAGCCGCCGCCCTCCAATCCCCTCCAGCAGATTCTGGATGGCGAGCACCTCGACAGCCAGGTGTTCCTGTCGCTCGACGACATGGATGTCTGGATGGCGCTCAAACAGTGGCGAGACGCGGACGACGCCATTCTCTCCCGACTCGCGGCGGGCCTGCTCGATCGCAAACTCTACAAGCCGATCGACATCAGTGACCGAGACCCCGTGGAAGTGGCACGCCTGATGGATCGAGCCAACAAGTACGCTCGAGACATGGGGTTCGACCCGGAGTACGCCGTCCTCGACGATCGCGCCGAGGATACTCCGTACCGACCCTACGATCCGGATCATACGGACAGGGCGGCCCACATTCCGATCATCGAACCCGACGGTCGCGTGGTGCCCATCGAGCGCAACAGTGACATCGTCCATCTCCTGGGTCGCGACTCCTACGACATCCTCCGTATTTTCGTCCCCGAGTCCCTGCGCGATCGACTCGAGCGTGAACCGCCCTCGATGTAATCACTGACTTTGCTTTCTCACCCACGCCCCGGCCGTCAGGGGCGTCGACGTGAGCTGAGCACTCGCCGTGCCGACGCCTCGACCGGGACTATCACTGGGGCTCGACCTGTTTTCTCGGCGTCCCCCCGTCGCCGCAGACTCGATTCTGTCGACGGATGGACGAATAAGTTTACTCATGGGAGACACGAGGTTACGCTATCGCGTGATGTTCCCGAGCGACAGGGGGCGATTGAGCAGCCCCGTCGAACCGATCGAGACCCCGAGGACTCGCATTGGAGCACTCATCCGCCAGAGACGGTGTCGGAGGAAGTTCACTCGCGTCGAGCGAATCGCGCGACCACCCCCTTCCGCTGAGCCTCGATTTCATGTTTGGCCGGGGGTATCTGTGGGCCGAAGACGTCGCCGTCAACGAGTGGCTCCAGATCGAGACGCTCCGCATGGAGATCCCCGACCTCTCGTTTCCCTTCGATGCGGGAGGGGGAATCGAGCGATTCCAGCACACGAGATGTCAGGTGCGCGAGCTCGAGCTGTCGATCCGGGAGTCTGCCTTCGAGCGCATGCTCCGTCAGGCGACGACCTCGATCGATGACTTCGAACAACTATCGGTCCAGTGCCTCGAAGGGGCGCTCCATCTGGCGCTTCGACTCCGCGCCTTCGGAGCCGATACGTATCTCAGCATGCGAGCGGCGGTGCTCCCCCCCGAACCACCTCAATCGGATGAGCTCCACGTCTCGATTTACAATTACCGTCCCTTCGGCCCCCTTCCCTATCCCGCTCGCGTCCTCGCCTACCAGCTGTTGACCGGTATGCTTGATCAGCCGACGTTTTCGGTGGCCGGGCGCGGAGAGGCCTTTCAGATCGGCGTGGCCGGCGACATCGCCAGTCTCCGTCCCGTCAAACTGCTCTTTGTCGAGCTCTTTCCTCGATACGGCTGGAAACTCCCCAATCTCGCCGGGGTAACCGTCGACGACGTCGAGATTCGGTCGGGGCGACTGACGCTCCGAGCCTCGAGTCGCGAGGGCGACTGGGGCGGACGCGAGAGCGACCCGCCGGAGGCGGACGCTGCGCCTTCCGAGGAACAACGACGCGCGCTCGCCGCTTACGAGGCCAAGGATCTCTTCGCACCTGCCGACGAAGCTCTCTTTCAGGGGGACGTCCCGTCCGCACTGGAGCGACTCTCGACGTTTCGCAAACGCTTCGGCCTCTCCGAGCCTCTCGCCGGCCGACTGCTGGACTGTCTGCTCTCCGATCCGACCACGCGCCACGTGGCCGAAGCCCGTTCGATCTGTCGCGAGCTCGAGGCCCAGGAGACGCCCCCGCTGGCTCTCTATCTGGCCCGTGTTCTGCTGGCGCGCCTCTCTCGGGAGGACGCGAACGTTCTCGAGGCCTACCAGTCCCTCTCGGAGCAGCTCCGAGAACGTGGCGAGACGCGAGACTGGGTGCTCGTCGAGCTAACGATCGCTCAGCGTATCGAGCAGCACGCTCCCGACGAGGCGGCTCGTCGTCTGCGCGAGGTGCTCGACGTCGCGCCTCGCCACCGTACCGTTCTGGAGAATCTTCGTGATCTCTACGATCGACTCGGCGAGCGCGAACAGCTCGAGGACATCCTGAAACGGCTCGCGAGTCTCTACACGGCCAACGAGCCTCTGCTGGAGATCTACCGCGATCTCGGGCGTCATCTGATGGATCGCGAGGGTGAACTCTCCGAGGCTCGACACTATCTCCAGCAGGCGCTCGAGATCGATTCCGACGATCGGGAGACACTCGTCGCGCTCGGCCAGTGCTATGCCCTCGGCGATCAGCCGCTCCGGGCGATCAAAGCCTTCGGCGCCGCCAGCCGCCGCGCCGAGTCCACCGGTCATCGGGAACGAGCGCGCCAGCTTCACGTCCGGGCTGCCGAGCTCTGGCACGACGAGCTCGACGAACCCGACCAGGCTCTGTTGAGCATGCGGCAGGCTCTTCCCGACGAGCGCGCTCGTCCCGAGCTCGAAGAAAAGTCCGAAGCTCGACGGCGTCACGCCGAACGCCTCGACTACACTGCACGTCTCTGCGAAGCGACCAGCCAGAGCGAGGAGGCACTGGCGTGCTGGTCCGATCTCGTCGCCTTCATCGAACGCGCTCTGGGCCGACACGGCACGCCCCCGGAACAGAACCAACCCACGGCTCTGGAGGGCCATCTCCTCAAGGCTCATCGCCGAATCGCGGCTCTCTACGAGAGCCGTCAACGCCGAGAGGCCGCTGCTCGTCAATGGGAGCGCATCCTCGACCTCAACCCCGGCGCCGAGGATGCCATCGATTATCTCCGCCATCACTACCGGGAGACCGGCCGGCCGGAACGCCTCCTCGAACTACTCGAACACCAGCTCGAGCGGACCGACCATGCCGAGCGCACCGCTCAGATCCATCTCGACATCGCCGATCTCCACGAGGCACTCGATCAGGGGACGCTCGCCGACCGGCATCGCGCCGAGGCTCAACGCTTCGACCCCTCGCTCCCCGTTTCGGACGACGATGACGCTCATGATGGCGCCCCCACCGACGAAGAGGGGACTCCCCGACTGCCTTCGTCTCCCGACGAGAACACGACCCCCGATTCGGGGCCGGCCGTGCCCTCTCCCGACGAGATCGAGGACGATGGGACGCCGTCGTTCGAGACGGAGGGCGAGACCGACTCGAACCTCGAACGCCGCGCGTCGACCTCGGAGGATTCGGAGGAGCGCCGCTCCCGCGACACGCCTCATCCCTCGCTGGGCGAGTCGCCCTCGGCGGCGATCGAGCCAGAGGAAACGGCCGCTGAAGATGGCTTCGAACTCGGCGAGGCGCTGGAGTCGGCACTCGACGTCTCGGACGAAGTGTTCGAACTCGACCGGGAGGGCAAAGAGGCGGACGACGAATCGAGCGCCTCGGGCGCCGACGTCATCGAACGCCTCGAGTTGGCCCGGCGCGAGGGCACGCCCGAAGAGCGGGCCGAGGTCATGCAAGATGCTATCGAGTTGTATCGCGCCGATGCCGAGGCCGTGCCCCTGTCGGAGTCGGAGTACCTGCAGTTGAATCGCGATCTGGGCGAACTACTGTATTTCGAGCTCGAGCGCGAGCAGGACGCCAGGGAGTATCTCGAGACGCTCCGACGCGAAGATCCCGAGGGATTCGGCAGCGACCAGACGGTGCTGACCATCCTGGAGTCGGTCTACGAGGATCACGGCAAGACCGAAGAGCGCATCGACCTCCTCGAGACCCGCCTCCGGAGCGCCGAGACCGACGACATGGAGACGACCTATCGGCTTCTGCTGGCTCAGCTTCACTGGGAGGAACAGGCCGATCGCCGACAGGCGACCAATCATCTGGAACGCGCCCTGGAGATCGACCCCGAACACGAAGGAGCTCATCGCCTGATGGCCGAGATCTCGCGGGATGTCGAGAAGTACGAGACAACGGCCGAACATCTCGACTCCCTCCTGGAGGTCGCCGAGTCGGGGCTCGATGCCGTCGAACTCGAACGCGAACTGGCCGAAGTTCTCCTCCATCACCTCGACCGTCCGCGAGACGCCCGGTCGCACTACCAGCGCGTCCTCCGCGATGCGCCCGGAGACGCTCAGGCGCTCGAGGGACTCGAAGCCTGTCAGGCGAGTCTCGGCGACTGGTCGGGCTATCTGGAGAGTCTGGGACGAGAGCTCGGCCTGCTGATCGGCGAGCCCGAGGGGCTAGAGGTCGACGACATGATCACGATGTCCCCCGATGATGTCGGCGAGGGCGGGTGGGTCCCGGCGAGTCAGGTGCTGGCCGATGCCGCCGAGATCCTCGCCTCCAAACTCGATCGACTCGATGAAGCGCAGACGCTCCTCGGGACGGCGCATCAGCTCTGGCCCGAGAACGCCGAGGCGCTCGAGCGCCGAATCGACCTCGATCGTCAACTCGACGATACCGAGGCTCTCGCCGCCGACCTCGAAGCATATGCCGATTGCTTGCTCGACTCGGCCGCCTGTATCGACGCCCTGGTCGAATCGGCCACCCTGCATGACGAGGAACTCGACGATCCGGAGACGGCTCGATCGCTGGTGGCCGAATCGCTGCGCATGCTCGACGACTCGCTGGAGCCCCCCGCGTCGCTGGTCGAGCTGCGACAGGCGCTCTTTCCCTCCGAAGAGAACGAACCGACATGACGACGTCCCGAGCGGCACGCATCCCCCTCGCGATCGGGTGGGGACTCGTGTCGATAATCCTCCTCGCGCTGTTGACGAGTTGCACACGCGAGTCAGATCATATCGATCTCGTCGAGGTACCGCCTCCGTCCGGGGGAAAAGCCTCGGCGCTCACTCGCCTCGAGCCGCCCTCCGAGGACGAGGCGGGCGCCATGGTGGCCGCCTCGCACGCTCATCTCTACATACGCCCCACCGGAGCCGACCGCTGGCAGCGACGCTCCGTCTCGTGGCCCTCCGATGTCCGCTCTCCCGGTCGTCCCCCCACGGAGGGCCTCTCACCACCGAACTCGTCGTTCAACTTTCCCCAGTCCACACGATTGACGAGTCGAGCGGGGCATGTCTGGATGCTGACGCGTCCCCAGGTCAATCAGGGCCCCGTCTTGATGGTCGGGCGCGACGGAGGGAAGACGTGGGAACTCGCGCCCCTCCCGCCCTTTTATCAGCGTCGAAACCCGGGGGCACGGGACGGGACGGCTCGTTCCTCCGCCGATTTGACCCAGATCGATACACGAACCCCCCTTCGTTTGTCGAATCATGGACGCCACGGGCTCTATCTGCTGGATGGCCATCGCGTGTGGCGAGCGATCTTCGAGGAGGACGAGGCGTCGACGATCGACGAGTGGAAACCTCTCGATCTCTCCGGGATCGAGCCCCACGAAGTTCCCACTGGCCAGTCGTTCCCGAGTGTCATTCGTAATTATCTGCCGGCGACCGAGCACCGTCCCTTCGAACTGCTCACCGTCTTCGGGGAACGTCTCTACGTGTATCGTCGTCCGCGGGAATCCGAACGATGGATCTTGGTCTCGACGCTTCCCGCCATCGATCGCGCTCTCTTCGGATATACGGGTACCGATCTAGTCTACCTCCTTTCGCCCGAGACGCTCTATCGCACGACCGAGCGGGGTGAGCGCTGGGAGGGACTCCCCCTGTCTCGTTCCGTCACTCAAAGCGAAATTACCACGGCAACCTTTCTTGGCGAACCCGACGAGCCGGACGGGGAGCGCGAACGTCCCGGATTGCCCACGGTACTGCTGGGAACCGAGGCGGGGTCGATCTACCGGAGTCGCTATCAGCAGGACGAGCCGAACCAGGACGTCTGGGAGCTCGTTCGCCCCCCCGATCCCGACCGTCGTACCATTGCCCATCTCGCCACATCCCCCGATGGCGAGAGCGTCTGGGCGTCGACTCGCGGGGTGGGTCTTTTGCGATCGACAGATGGGGGAGATACATGGACGCGAGCCTCACGGGGATTGCGTGCCTCTCAACCCCTCGATATTGCAATCGGAGACAGCGGAGCTCTGATGCTCGGGACGGAAGCGGGCCTGTTTCGACTGACGGGGGCGCCCGAGGAGGGGCACTGGAGCCAGTTGCACGGTCGGGCCTCGAGCGCACTCGAGCGGACCCGAGGTTCGGGGCGAACCTTCAGTGGCACGTTCGGCGGGGCCATCGTCAGCGAAGCCGCCGACGGACCCGTCACCCCGGGACGCCGAGAGGACGAGACGCCAGAACAGGGGCCTCCGCCGCTGTTTCAGCCCTGGAGCGCCCCCTCGTTGCTCCTTCCTGCAAGCGCCGTCTTCTCGATTCGAGAGCGCCCCGATTCCGAAGACATCTTCGCCTGGACTCATCAACGAGGATTGTTGCACTCCTCGGATGCTGGGATCTCGTGGTGGCACGTCCCCCTCAATCCCGGATTGCTCTCGACCCTGCAGCAGTCGGCGGTCACCAACTTCATTGTGGGTCGGGGAGAGCGCATGTATTTGACGAGTCATTCCCTGGATCGCCCCTCGACGCCAGTTCGGCTTTGGCGATCTTCGAACGACGGGGAGACGTGGCGCTCGGTGTATACGTTCTCGGAGTCCTTTCCGGGGGTCCCGCTTCTATTGCGTCGGACGCCTCGTCAATCGTCTGGAACACTCTATCTCGGATACGGTGATCGGCTCGCTCGATCGATCGACGGTGGGGATGGCTGGCGCGATCTGGAGGGCCCCTGGGAGCGAGGGCGTATCTACGCTTATGACGTCGAACGTCGCCGTCAAACACTCGTCTACAACACGCGCCATGCCAGCCATCTAGCGCTGTTGTCGAATCTCGAGGGCACCAACGACCCCGAAGTCCGCACCTATCAGCTCCACTGGCCGGGACGCTCCGACCTTCGACGTCCCGACGTACGCCACGTGATTCGGCATCAGCAGTTCGTCTACGTGACGACTCCCTCCCACATTTTCGCGGGAGTCTTTCCCGAGGAACGCGTTCAAGTCCCTCATGCGCCCACGATCATCACGACCTTGCTGTTCGTACTCGCCATCACCGGTCTCTCGTTCTGGTACCTTCGGATCGAGCCCGAATGAGGATGGCCGAGCCCGCATACCGAGAAGTGCAGAGACGGCTCGATCGCGAGGCGACTCGAGTCTCCCCTCTCGCGTTCACGCGACTCCTCTCTGGCGTGGGGACATGCTGACTCGTCGGAATCATCCCTCTCGACACCCAATCGCTACGATAAGGGCTCACAACAAAAGCCGCCGCCGAACCTTCCGGCTCGACGGCGGCTTTGTGACGGATCAGGGGCTGAGCGTCAGGATGGCTCCTCGTCGTCGGACTTCTCGTCTTTTTGGGCCTGCTTTTGGTCTTTCATGCTGGCCTTTTTGGAGTCCTGAGTCTTCTCAGCCGTCTTGTCCTTCTTTTTGCCTCCGCCACAGGCGAACGCCGGAGAGGCGAACGCGAGCACAGCAAAGAACGAAAGAAGAACGCCGAGTGCGCGAACCGACTTCTTCATGACAAGTTCTCCTCGGTTGGAGTCAAAGGAAGTGACCTCGTGCGTTTTCAAAATGTGAACGTACCGAACACCGAGATTTATTTCAATATCGAAGCAATGGCCCTCGAAAGCACGAGGCGGCTGAACGTTTCATGCGAGCACTTCAATCGTATGCGAGA
>JAQCND010000375.1 GCA_028274765.1 Bradymonadaceae bacterium | reverse complement strand
CTCCGATCACCAAGATGTCTAGTAGGCTGACAAAAAAGTTTCTTGACAGCCGCGACGGGTCCGCTCGGATACCGTGGGATAAAGGATGGAACCTTTCTTGCGGAGCGAATGGATCAAAAAATGGCAACCTGCACGTGAGAAGAACCGCCTAATGTTCATACCACGCGCGAAGTTGCCATGGATCTGACACGCTATCACGATGTGCTCGATGACGTAAGCGACCTGCTCGCCGACCATCTCCACGAGACGGCCGGGTGGCTCGAATCCGAGCATCCCCGGGAGCTGGATGCGATGATGTTCCAGCTGATGATGCTCCTCGGGGCCATGACCTTGAAGAAACTCATGACGCGACTCTGTTCCGACCAGCTCGAGGCCTGCCGCCAGGAGGGGATGCATGTCACCAAACGCAACGGTCCCGTCGACTGGACCACCAAGCTCGGGACGCTGTCGGTGCCCTCGCCATATCTTCGGAACCCCCACAACGGTGAGACCGCTCGCCCGATGAAAGACGTCTTCGGGGTCACCGGCCAGGGATGAACCCCGGCGCTCGAGCGCGCTCTGGCCGAATTTGGGTCCGAATGTTCGTCTCGTGACGCCGAAGATCGCTTCGAGGAACACTACGGATTCGAGATGGGGCGGAGCCAGATTCGGCGCACCACGAACACCATCGGCGAGGCCGCCGAGCGTTATCTCGACGCACGTCTCAGCCGATCGACTGACGCCTCCGATCCCGGGGAGATGATGGTCCAGCTCGATGGATGCGCCATCCGGACGGTGACCTTCCCGACGGCGATGCAGGCCGGGCTAGCCCGCTGCGAGGACCACGAGCCTTCCGAGACGGTTCGAGTCGACGAGTGGCGAGAGGTCCGCGTCGGACTCGTCCGCAGTCGAGGCGAAGCCAGCCCCCAATACGTCTCCCAGATGGGGGACTACGATACCATCTGCCAGACGCTTCGCCAGCTGGCCGAGTCCAAGGGGCTGACCGACGACACCCAGGTCATCAGCCCGGGTGATGGAGGCCAAGGCCTTCGAGAAGCGCTCGAGGAGGTGTTCGCACAATTCCAATTCATCCTCGACGTGCCCCATCTCAAAGAGCATCTCCATGAGACAGCCGAGGCGATGGGACTCGACGACGAGCTTCGCTCGCGGTGGGTCACCTGCCAGCTCGAGGCGATCTGGGAGGGGCCCGTCGAGGATGTCCTCGAGCGCCTCCGGCATCTCCAACGTGAGCAGTCCTGCGATCGGCTCGATCGGCTCATCGGTTATCTCGAACGCTTCTCAGATTGCCTCGATTACGCCGACTACCAGCAACGAGGCTGGCCGATTGGGTCGGGGGAAGTCGAAAGCGCCCACAAACAACTCCCTCAGGACCGCCTCAAACTCCCCGGCGCCGCCTGGAACGTCGAGAACATCAACCCGATGCTGGCACTCCGAGTCCTCAAAGCCAACGGCTGGTGGGACGATTTCTGGAACTGGTATCTCGCGCGACAGCAGGAGGACGCGGCCTGATCCCACGGACCTGAGTCACACCCAGCCGCGACCCGAGCGACCTCGCGTCGCCGTTGAGCGAGTATAATTAGCTAGTTACCAAAAATCCCTATTCGTGTCGACCACGGCAGGCTCGTCCCGCCGGTGAAGACGTCCGAGAGAGTATCGTAAAGACATTAATTTTTTAAATAGCCGTTCGTCAACATCGAACAGATGAGCATGACCGAACGTCGAGATGGCTCCCCCACGAGCTCGACAAGCCGTTGAGCGGGTGAGCTGGTAAGCAGTTGAGCTCGCGATCGTGGGCATGTCCTCTCGTCTCCCACCGCTCAGCGGCTTGACCGCTCACCAGCTTCGGGGGCACGTCGGGATGCACCTCTCGAGAGCACATGGAGAGCGAACGTGTAAGATTGTTTCGAACGTTTATTTAACCTTCTGTGTCGAGTGTACGGCACCTGCTAACCAGAATTCATGAGCCATTGAGCGTTTGGGGTTGGGGCTGATCGGAAAAAGTAAAAAACGGCTGGAGCGACAGCTCACCGCATGTGAGACGTTCGATCGGTGAGCTGGAAACATTCGAGCCCTCGAGTCGATGGTTGAAGAGCTCGACGTAACGAGCACATCGTGTTGTCTCAAATACATCTCATGATATGATGGATGGAAATAGTCGTTCGGTCCTACGGATAGATGAGAAGGATGCGATGCCACCCGCCCGTTCCCCACCACGATGACCATAATCGGTCCCCCCCATCGACGGTCGAGCCTCTCACCGCAGCCGGTGATTCGAGACAGGTGACACATCGATCGACTGAGCACAGTCCGGGGACACCTCGAGTGTCTGGCCGATCCAGTTTTTTCGTACGTTAGTCCTGTAGACTTCTTTGAACTTTCGAATTCATACGATGTCGTACCGACTTCCTATCGTTGCAAGTCTGGCAGTATGCGCTTTCGTTGCGTTGATGATGTCGCCCTCTTCGGTGACGGCCTCCGATGGCCGAGCAGCCGCTTCCTCCGAAGGCGCGTCCACATCGTCTTCGACGGCGAGCCCAGACGACACGTCATCCTCTCCAGAGATCCCGCGTGGATCAATGGGGGCCGAGATCGGCGGTGGGTTCTTGGGCATGCTCGTCGGTGGAGCCGCAACCGGGCTGGTGTCATGGGGGATCGCGATCGCCATCCCGCTCTACGAGAACAGCGCATTTGGCAGAGCTGGCGTTGCGGGACTCGGAGCGGTGGTGGGGTCATTGCCCTTTACCGGCATCGGGGCGGGATTGGCCGGTAACTGGACAGGCGGGCGTGGGCGCGTCGGATTTGCCATCCTCGGCTCGTCGATCGGGGGGATCGTGGGAGCAGGCGCGTCGATTGCAGGGGAGGCCGTTGTCCCCGGAGGCAGTCTCGTTGCCGCCATTTTCCTCTTCCCGGCGACGACGATAACGGGAGGAGTGTTGGGATACCGTCTGTCAGCACAATCCAAACCGAACGACGAAAAGAGTGTTCGATTGCAGCCGTACGTTGTTCCCAACCTCCACAGAGGAGGCAGTCGTGCAGGTATATCGATTCAATTTTGATCTCCCTGCCTCTCCCCACCGGATGACATCCAAGGGGAGGCTGCGAGCGCGATGCTCCAGCCGCGCAAGTGATTCGACTCGTCAGAGCGAGCGCTATCACTCCGTCGCCTCCGCGGTGTCCGTCTCGTCGTCTGAGGCCAGCTCCGAGGCACAGGCCGGACAGCGCGTCGCGTTGTCGGCGACCTCCATGCGGCAGTAGGGACAGCGCCTCGGTTCCACCGTGGCGGGCGTGCTCTCGGGTTCGCCGGAGGAGTTGAGTTTCTGGACGCCCTTGATGACCAGAAACAGAGCGAAGGCGACGATGACGAAGTTGATGATCGTATTGATGAAGGCGCCGTAGTTGATCGTCACCGCTCCCGCGTTTTGGGCCGCCGCCACTGTCGCATACGGTCCCGCCGGATCGCCCTCCTTGAGCGTCACAAAGAGGTTGGCGAGGTCTACTCGTCCGATGGCCAATCCCAGCACCGGATTGATGATGTCGTCGACCAGTGATTTGGTGATCGAGCCAAAGGCCGCGCCGATCACGACACCGACCGCCAGATCGAGCACGTTTCCACGCTTGATGAACGCCTTGTACTCCTCGAAAAACCGCCCGAATCCGCTCAAAAACCCCTCCTTTCCAACGACATTGACCCCAAACCTCACTTGCGCCGGTTGCACTAACAGACCTTCCAACCTCGCGACCAGATTGTTGTTGATGAGCGACATGTCGAGCACAGTAGAGAGGCATTGTCGAATCGAATGAGCGTCGAACTGTTGCCATGGATGGACACATGCGAGCCATGATGCCATCGTCGATGCGATGGGGCACTCTCGTCGGTTTGGGAGTGCTCGCGTCGACCATCGGAGGGTGTGAGTGTCGTGGAAACGGGGCCCTGGCAACATCGAGCGACGAGGTGACGAGGACGACTCGGCCGGCCGCCGAGTCCAGCCCCCCGAATCGGACGGATACTCGCCGCGAAGCCTCCGAGACGAGGGACGACCCCAAGTCGGACGGAGGGCCAAACACCAAACGGGGATCCGATGACGCTTCGGCCGATCCAGGGGGGACCGTTCGGCCCCGGCGAGGTGATACCCGTGGGCTCGATCGGACCGATCGACGAGACGCAGGCGGCCCCGAATCGAACTCCGATGCAGCATCTGAACGGTCCGCCTCGTTCGACGCCTCTCAGCTCCACAAGGCCTGGGTGGATGACGAGGACCGTGTGGCATTCGACGTGCCCGTCGCCCCCGAACGGACGATCGATCTCGAGGTGGCAGGTCACGACGTCTGGAGTGCGCCCTATCGCCCCGATGATTGGCCGGAGCCTTACGATGCCATGACGACGGTGGACGTCCTGACCCCCGAGGGCCCTGATCGTCTCGAGATCGTCAAGGTGCTCCGAGAGCGCGGGCGCCGAGGGCGGGGGACTCGTCACAGTTTTCGAACCGAGTCCATCGAGGTCGACATGACGGAACTCGACGGCAACACCCTCGTCGCGCCGGGAGGCACCATGGCGGACGAGGCGACCATCGAGCTCGTCGACTCCGACGGCGGGAATCTGCCAGATTACTGGCGATCGGTGGCGCAAAGTGACCGCACCGACTCGCCGGATACTCTCGATCCGAGACTCGTCGCCGACCCCGACGGCGACGGGACGTTCGGGGTGATGTACCGGGAACCCGTGATGACCCATCCAGTCTTCTACCGATGGGTCGATCGCAAGGCCGACGGCGGATTCTCGGTGCGGACACTCGTCGTGTACGATTGAGGGGCGCGGTAGGCGACGAGGCCTGGCCGCTCCCCTTTATCCATGACATGCTCGACCGCATGAGAGGACCTCGCATCTAAATCGTCGATACGTTCAACGTTCGTAAGCCGGGAGTCGAATTCATGGGCGTTCGTGCTCATTACAGACGCTACGAAAACGTCGTCGCCGAGTGGCTCGAGGACCATCCCGACGACCATCCCCTCGTCGGGTTCGCCGCCCGGGGAGGGTGCGACGAGGCGTTTGTCGAGTCGGTCCGCGAGGACCCCGAGGAGCTCTGGATCGTGCCGGGCCACGAGCTCGACGCCGCGCAGTTCGAGCGTTTCGTCGCCTCGGAAGCCTTCGAGTCGGCCCGCGGCTATCACGACGACATGGCGCCCGACGGTCCGTATCGGGCCGACATCGGCAAGGCGTGGGCCGGGCTTCATCGCTTGTTGACGGGGCAATTCCATCGGGCGGACAGCCGGGCTCCCGAGAGCGAGCAGGGCGACGGTGAACCCCCGGCTTCATGGATCGTGGTGCCCCCTCAGTTTCAGGGCGAGGGACGAGCCGTCGGCGTGTTGGATGCCGACAAGACGGCGCAGATCGTGGAGTGGCTGGACGATCTCGATGCGTCCGAGCTCCGCGAGCGATACGACACGTTTCTGGAGGGAGAGAGCTACTACGGCTTCCAGGTCGCGGATC